>NZ_JBFRDW010000442.1:0-5145 GCF_052113985.1 Pseudoduganella sp. RAF53_2
GGACTTAGCTTGATTTAATACAAGATCGTGTCTTCCGGTGTAAAGAAAGCCGACACAAAGTTTCGTGCCGGGAGGACGGTGTGGCGGGGTATAATGCGCGTTTTTTCAGCAAGTCCTGTTATGTCGTCCGAAACTCCACCAAAGGGCCCGGCGCGGTCCATGCTCTACGATCCGACCGAACGCCGCATTCGCAGCTTCGTCACCCGCGCGGGACGCCTGTCTACGGCGCAAGAGCGCGCGCTGAACGATTTCGGCCCGCAGTACATGGTGGACTACAACAAGGCGCCGCTGGATTTCGCGCAGGTCTTCGGCCGCAAGGCGCCGGTCGTGCTGGAAATCGGCTTTGGCATGGGCCAGACCACGGCGCATATCGCCAAGCTGATGCCGGAGAAGGATTTCATCGGCGTAGAGGTGCACACGCCAGGCGTGGGCAGCCTGCTCAAACTGTGCGGTGAGGAGAACATCGGCAACTTGCGCGTGATCCAGCACGACGCGGTAGAAGTGCTACGCGATATGATCCCGGCCGGTTCGCTGGCAGGCGTGCATATCTACTTCCCCGACCCTTGGCACAAGGCACGCCACAATAAGCGCCGCCTGATCCAGCCGGCTTTCGTAAAGACGCTGTGCGATCACCTGGCGCCGGGCGGCTATATCCACCTGGCGACCGACTGGGAAGACTACGCGGTACAGATGCTGGAAGTGCTGAGCGCCGAGCCGGCACTGCGCAATACCGCGGACGGCTACGCGCCGCAGCCGTCCTACCGTCCGCTGACCAAGTTCGAGAATCGTGGCCTGAAGCTGGGTCATGGCGTCTGGGACCTGGTCTTCGAGAAGAAATAAGTCCCCGCCGGCAGGAATACCAGCAGATTCCCGCACAACACAAGCAGCAGTCCGGCCAGGGCTGCTGCGTTCCAGCGATAACCCTCCACGAAAGTCGACACCGTCAGCGCCACGACGGGAAACAGCACCGTCGAATAGCCTGCGCGGTCCGGACCGATGCGTCCCACCAGCAGCAAATAAGCCGTAAAACCGATTACCGAACCCGGAATGCCGAGATAAAGCAGGCCGATCACGTAGCGCGGGCTGGGATCGAAAGTGAACGGCATGCCCAGTGCCAGCGCGCCCACCGTCAGCATGGACGCACCGATCAGCATGGCCCAGGTATTGGTCAGTAAGGGCGTCAGGCCCAGCTCCTGCATGCGGCTGGACAGCAGATTCCCGGTCGAGAAGCAGAGTGTGCCCAACAGCGCCAGTCCAAGTCCGGTCAGCACGCCGCTGTCGGCCCAGTGCCCCGCCATCTGCGGCAGGAAGAGCAGGGCGATGCCTGCCAGTCCCAGCGCCGCGCCGCCCATCACCTGCTTGCGGATGGGACGTTTCATGAACAGGCGGCCATTGACCGCGTTCCAGATTGGCGCAGTCGAAAACACCACCGCCACCAGTCCGCTCGGCATCCACTGCGCCGCATAATAGAAGCAGAGGAAGTTCAGGCAGAACAGGGCGAAACCTTGCGCCACCAGATAGCGCCAGGCCGCACGCGGCGGCCACATGGGCTTGCGCAGCACGCCCAGGATCAGCATCAGCACAACGGTCGCGATCCAGAAGCGGTAGGCAATGGACACGGGCGCCGGCACCACGCCGAGCTGGAATTTGATGGCGATCCAGGTGGTACCCCAGATCAGGACGGTAAGGATGTAAAGTAAGGTGTTCATACATCCAGCATGGCGCGTGGAGGACGCCGCGGTTTGTCTGGGATTGCGCAATTGCGGGACAATTGTCTGATCTTGCGCTTTTTATGCCACGGCCGGGCTGCGGCCGGGCGGCATTGCCGCGCGCGTGCTAGACTTTTTTCATGGAATCCGACCGACCAGCTCTCGCCTCGATCACACCGCCTGCAGATGCCATGCAGCATGCGGTGTTTCGCACCATGGCTACGACGGACGCCAAGCTGGAGCGCTTCGCCTGGCTGGGCGACGGTCTGGCTGCGGCCATCTGGCGGCGCGAAGTCGATATTGCCGAGACAACGTATGAGCAGCCGGGACACCACACCCTGTCCTGCTATCTGGTTGGCGGCTACGGCGTGCACCGCGATGATGCGCCCGGCAGCTATGGCGCGCCGCAGCGGCTGTGTGCGCTGCCGGACTGGCACGAGTCGCGCTGGACCGTGCGCGGCGGCCTGCGCATGATGCATCTCTACTTCATGCCCGAGCACTTCACGCGCCGCGCCATCGTTGAACTGGACCGCGAACCGCGCGAGCTGACGCTACAGGATCGCACCTATTTCGAGAATCCGCGTCTGGTGCAGCTGTGCGGCGATCTGCTGAATCAATCCTGGCAAGACCCCAACCAGCTGTTGCGTGCCAACGAGTTGGCGCACGAATCGATTAGTGAGCTGCTGCGCTCGCAGCACATGATCCAGTCTGGCCAGCGTTTGCGCGGTGGACTGGCGCCGCTGGTGCGCCGCCGCCTGCACGATTACATAGAAGCGCATCTGGATCAGAACATCACGCTGGGAGCGCTGGCGCAGCTGGCCTGCCTGTCCGAATATCACCTGGCGCGCATGTTCCGCGTGTCCTTCGGCATGCCGCCATCGGCCTGGGTTGCCATGCGCCGTCTGGACCGCGCCCGCGTTCTGCTGAAAGGCGATCTGCCCTTGCAGCAGGTTGCCGACGCTTGCGGATTCGCTGACCTCAGCCATTTCAGCCACCGCTTCCGCGACGCCACCGGCATGCCGCCGGGGAGGTATCGCCAGATTGTCGCGGCCTAGCGGCAGGACGGTCCGATGGCTGGCGTGCTTTACAGGAGGCCTGCGATCAGGCTTACGATCTCGTCGCCATAAGACGCGAGCTTCTTCTCGCCGACGCCGGATACGCCGCGCAGATCGTCCAGCGAGGTTGGCTTGGCCTTGGCGATTTCGCGCAGCGTGGCGTCGACAAAGATCACGTAGGCGGGCACATTGTGTTCGCGTGCCGCGCCCATGCGCCACGAGCGCAGGCGATCGAAGATGGCCTGTTCGCTTGTGTCGAGGTCGGTCTCCACATAGCCTTTCGGCGCGGCGCTGCGCTTCTGCTTGACCGGTTTCTGGTACTGGCGCAGCTGCACCTTTTGTTCACCCTTCAGCACCGGCCGTGCGGCGTCGGTCAGCTTCAGCGAGGCGAAGTTTTCGTGATCCACCGTGAGCAGTCCCAGCGCGATGGCCTGGCGCAGGATGGCGCGCCATTCCTGTTCGCTGCGGTCGGCGCCAATGCCGAACACGGACAATGAATCGTGATGCCAGCTCTTGATGCGGTCCGATTCGGCGCCGCGCAATACGTCGATCACATGTCCCGCTGCGAAGCGCTGATCCACGCGGTAAATGGCGGACAGCAGCTTCTGCACCGGCACCGTGCCGTCGAAGGATACCGGCGGAATCAGGCAGGTATCGCAATTGCCGCAAGGCGCGCCGGGCTCGCCGAAATAATCCAGCAGACGCACGCGGCGGCAGCTCAGGGTTTCGCATAGGCCCAGCATGGCATCGAGCTTGGCGCCCAGCACGCGCTTGAAGTTTTCGTCGGCCTCGGACTCGTCGATCATGCGGCGCTGGAGCACCACGTCCTGCAGGCCGTAAGCCATCCAGGCGCTGGCGGGCATGCCATCGCGGCCCGCGCGGCCTGTCTCCTGATAGTAGCCTTCGATGGACTTGGGCAGGTCGAGGTGGCAGACGAAGCGCACATCCGGCTTGTCGATGCCCATGCCGAAGGCGATGGTCGCCACCATCACGATATTGTCTTCGCGCAGGAAACGCGCCTGGTTCGAGGCGCGCACCGCATGCTCCATCCCCGCGTGATAGGCGAGGGCGCGGATGCCGTGTTCGTTCAGGAAGTCCGCCGTCTCTTCCACCTTTTTGCGCGACAGGCAGTACACGATGCCGGAATCGCCGCCATGCTCGGTGGTGATGAAGTCCAGCAGCTGCTTGCGGCCGTTGGACTTCTCTACGATCTGGTAGCGGATATTCGGGCGGTCGAAGGACGACACGAACTGCGCCGCCTCTTCCAGCTGCAAGCGATGCACGATCTCGGCACGGGTTTGCTGGTCGGCGGTGGCCGTCAGTGCAATGCGAGGAATCGTCGGGAAGTGTTCGTGCAGGACCGAGAGCTTGATGTACTCGGGGCGGAAGTCGTGGCCCCATTGCGAAACGCAGTGCGCTTCATCGATGGCGAACAGGGCGATCTGGGAATCCTGCAGCAGATCGAAGCAGCGCTGCGTCAGCAGGCGCTCAGGCGCCACATACAGCAGGTCGATCTGGTTGGTGCGCACCAGGCGCTCGATGCGCGCGGCTTCTTCGTAGGTCTGGGTGGAATTCAGGAAGGCGGCTTTGACGCCGACTTCGGCCAGCGCATCCACCTGGTCCTGCATCAGTGCGATCAGCGGCGAGACGACGACGCCCACGCCGTCGCGCAGCAAAGCAGGGATCTGATAGCACAGCGATTTGCCGCCGCCGGTGGGCATCAGCACCAGCGCATCTCCGCCACTGGCCACCTGCTCAACGATCTGCGCCTGCTGGCCGCGGAAGGCCGGGTAGCCGAATACGGTCTGGAGCAGGTGCAGTGCGTTTGAACTGGTGTCCTGGGCGGTCATCGGGTTCCTTAGTCGACCCAGGCCACGCTGCCGGTCAGCCACGTAGCGATGATGACCAGGCCGAACGCAATGCGATACCAGGCGAAGGCCGAGAAGTCATGCGAGCTGATATAGCGCAGCAGCCAGCGCACGCACAGGAAAGCCGAAATGAAGGCCACCACGGCGCCGATGCCGAACAGCGGCAGGTCGGCAGCGGACAGCAGCGCGCGTTCCTTGTACAGCGAATAGAAGGTCGCCGCCAGCAGGGTCGGGATGGCGAGGAAGAAGGAGAATTCGGTTGCCGCCTTGCGCGACAGGCCAAACAGCATGCCGCCGATGATGGTGGCGCCGGAGCGGCTGGTGCCAGGGATCAGTGCGAAGGCTTGCGCCACGCCGACTTTCAGCGCGTCGATCGGACGCATGTCGTCAACGGAGTGAATGCGTACCGCAACGGGATTGGTCTTGGCGCGCTTTTCCACCCACAGGATGATCAGGCCACCGATGATGAAAGCGAGGGCCACCGGCACGGCGGAGAACAGCACGGCCTTGATG
>NZ_JBFRDW010000443.1:0-5142 GCF_052113985.1 Pseudoduganella sp. RAF53_2
CCGCTGATCAATGCGCAGCCGCTGCTGATATCGCTGCAGCGCATCGGCGCGGCGCAGGCCGCCGATCTGGACGTATATGCCGCCRTCACGACACAGCCAGCGCCCGCCCCTTCCGGCAAGTCCGGCGCACTGGACCCAGCGTATGCGCGCGCTCAGCTGCCACGCCTGTTCGATGAAACACGCCAGCACTTTGCCGCACTGCGCGATCGCGTGCGGATCGAAACACCCGATCCTTATCTCAACGCTGCAGCCGGTGCCCTCAACGTCGCCACTGATGCACTGTGGGACGACAGCGCACAATCCATCATGCATGGCGCCATCGCCTGGCGCACGCGCCTGCTCGGCTGGCGCGGCCCTTATGCGCTCGATGCACTCGGCTGGCATGAGCGTGCGCGTCTTAATGCAGAGGGCTGGACGCGCGGCCAGAACACCAGCGCTATTCCGCCGGCCCTGCCCTCAGCCGATACCGCCAGCAAACTGGCGCGAAACGAAGCGGGACTGCATTCCAACGGCGATATGTCGCACTCGCACTACGACATGAATACGGTCTTCATGGATGCCTTGCTTCGCCACATTCTGTGGACAGGCGATCTGGAATATACCCGCGCCGTCTGGCCTGTGATCGAACGCCACCTCGCCTGGCAACAGCGCCTGTTCCGGCGCGAGTTCGGTCCGGACAAGCTGCCCTTGTACGAAGCCTACGCCAGTATCTGGGCCAGTGACGACATCTATTACAACGGTGGTGGCGTCAGCTATGCGTCGGCCTACAACGTCTACGCCAATCGCGGGGCGGCCCGCCTGGCGCGCCTGTTGGGCAAAGACCCGTCGCCCTATGAACGCGAAGCGGCGCTGGTGGCGCAAGCCATGCGCAGTCTATTGTGGATGCCGGAGCAAGGTGCATTCGCAGAATACCGCGATGTACTGGGACTTCAGCAGCTTCATCCCAGCTATGGCCTCTGGACCTTCTATCACACCATCGATTCCGAAGTACCCACCGCCGCCGAAGCGCATCAGATGGCGGCTGCGCTTTTGCGCGACTTCCAGGCGATTCCTGTTGCTGGCGAAGGCGTGCCTGCGGATGCGGCTTATCACATGCTGGCCACCACCAACTGGATGCCTTACTCCTGGTCGGCCAACAATGTCGTCATGGGCGAGAACCTGCACACGGCGCTCGCTCTATGGCAGGCGGACCAGCCGGAAGAAGCGTACATGCTGGCCAAGAGCGCACTGCTGGCCAGCATGTATATGGGTATCTCGCCCGGTAATGTCGGTACGATGAATTACCTGGACGTCTACCGCCGCGAGTCGCAGCGTGACTTTGCCGACGGCGCAGGCGTGCTGTCGCGCGCCTTGGTCGAGGGTCTGTTCGGTATTCATCCCGACGCGCTGGCGGGGACGCTTTCTGTGCATCCCGGCTTGCCCGCAAGCTGGACGCATGCGCGCATCACGCATCCGGATCTCGCACTGAGCTTCTCGCGCAGTGGCGCCACGGATCGCTGGGCCTTGCAGGATGTGGCGCCGCGTTTCCGCAGCTTGCGGCTGCAACTGCCTTCCACATCACGTGCGCCGGCCAGCGTCACCGTCAACGGGCAAGCAATGAGCTGGCATACCGCTGCGGACATGACTGTGATCGAAACGCCGTTGAACCACGGGCGCGCTGAAGTCGACATCACCTGGCGCGCCGCCACGTTACCCACACGCGCCGCGGCAACGATGGCCGCCAGTAGTGAACACATCAGCAGTCCTGCTATCGACTGGACGACGCCGCGCAACGGCGCCCGCTACGACAGCATTTCGCTGGCAGCCTATTTCAATGATCGCATTACCGAAATCTTCAAACCCGGCAAATACCAGTCGCCGCGCTCGCCCTATGTGTCGCTGTCCCTGCCCGCGCAAGGCGCCGGTGCCTGGGCTGGCCATCTCGACACCCTGCCGGAGATCGACGATACCGGTCTACGAAGCGCAGCGCGCGCCGGCGGCGGCAATATCGTGATGCCAAACGGCGTCCCTTTCGCCACGCCATCGCAATCCGGTACGCCCAATATCGTCTTCACTTCGCAATGGAACAACTACCCGCGCGAGGCCCAAATCCCTCTAGCCGGCACGGCCAAGCGCGCCTGGTTGCTGATGGCCGGGTCTACCAACTTCATGCAAAGCCGCCTGGATAACGGTGAAGTGATTGTCCGCTATACCGATGGCACCAGCACGCGGCTCGCCCTGCACAATCCGGACAACTGGTGGCCTATCGAGCAAGATTATCTAATTGATGATTACCAGTTCCGCCGCCCCGGCCCAATCCCGCCCAGAGTCGACCTCAAGACCGGCAAKGTCCGCTTGCAGACAAGCGGCGGCGCCGTAGCAGGCGGCGCGGCGACCGCGCAATGCATACCGCTGGAATCAGCCAGAACCCTGCGCAGCCTGACACTGCGCACCCTAAGCAATGACGTAGTGATTGGTCTGATGAGCGTTACGCTGGAACGCTAGCGGACATTCAGGCCGTTGCGGTCGCCGGCACTGACATTGGTGGTGAGCGCTGCGCGAATGTCTGCGATCGGGTACATATTGAGAACCCAATCGAACGCGTCTCCCCAGCGCATCTCGGCCAGGGCAAGCAGCAGCACAAAGGTGATCTTGATTTTCATATTGGCCTCCCCGGAAATTTTTCCCCGGCGGGAGATTTGTATATATACCAAGTTACACCAAAACGGCTGAGCTGTCAGAAAGAAGTGAAGCGCGGGGCTGCCCGCACATGGCCTTGCTCTGTAAAGGTGCCGCGCGCGGCGTTGTGTGGATGCTGCATTGCTTCCGCCAACGTTAATACCGGCGCGAAGCAGGCGTCGGTTCCTTCAAGCAAGGCACACCAGTGACTACGCGATCGCGAGGCAAACAACGCGGCAAAGCGCTCCTTTAATGCCGGCCACTGGCTTGCATCATACTGGCTGCGCGGATCGACATCATGCATGCCTACTTTCTGTAACAGTAGCGCATAGAATTGCGGTTCCAATGCGCCGACCGTGATGCTGGCGCCGTCAGCGCAGCGGTAGACATCGTAGAAAGGCGAATCGTGGAAGGGGCTCGGCTTCGGGCCGCCCAGGCCACCGCTGGCGGCAACCCACTGCGCGATCCCGCCCAGCATTGCCATGACGTCCGTGATCGCCGCATCCACCACGCAGCCTTTGCCCGTACTGCGCGCCTGCAGCAAGCCGCTGACCATGCCGAAGGCCAGTCCCAGCGCACCGGCTGCGTCGCCCAGCGTGGGCGGAATGCCCTGCTGCGGCGCCAGCGACAGCAGGCCACTTAACGCCACGTAATTCAGATCGTGCCCCGCTGCCTGCGCCAACGGACCATCCTGTCCCCAGCCCGTCATGCGTCCATATACCAGGCGCGGATTGACTTCCGCGCAGTGCGCAGGACCCAGTCCAAGGCGCTCCATGACACCGGGCCGGTTGCCTTCAATCAGGCCATCGGCTTGCGCCAGTAGCGCCAGCGCGCGCCGAACATCTGCCGCATCTTTCAGATTCAAGGCCAGCTCCGTCTTGCCCTCGGCTAGCGGACGCTTGCCATCGCCGCCGAGCAGGCCAGCAACGAGGCCCGCGCCGGGACGCACCACCAGCGTGACGCGCGCGCCAAAGTCGGCCAGCATGCGGCCACATAAAGGACCAGGGCCCAGCCCTTCGAATTCGACGATGTGCAAGCCGGCCAGTGGCTTCATGCGAGTACCTTGCGTGCGATGAGATCCTTCATGATTTCATTGGTGCCGCCGTAGATGCGCTGCACCCGCGCATCTGCCCACAGGCGGCCGATCGGATATTCAGCCATGTAGCCGTAGCCGCCGAAGAGCTGCAGGCATTCGTCCGTCACTTTGCACTGCTGTTCGGAGCACCACCACTTCGCCATGTAGGCCGCTTCGTCGTCCAGCGTGCCGTCCAGCAGGCGCTGGATGCAGTCGTTGACGAAGCTGCGCACCACGTGCGCCATGGTCGCACATTCGGCCAGCTTGAAGCGCGTATTCTGGAAATCGGAGATCGGCTGTCCGAACGCCTTGCGCTCCTTGGTGTATTCGACCGCCAGTTCCAGCGAGCGCTCGATCACGGCTGCCGCAGGTACCGCCAGCAGCATGCGTTCATACGCCAGCTGGCTCATAAGCTGGCCAAAGCCGCGGCCTTCTTCCACGCCCAGCAGATTGGCGACCGGCACGCGCATATCTTCGAATGCCAGTTCGGCGGTATCGGATGCATGCATGCCGATCTTTTCCAGGCGGCGCCCAACACTAAATCCCGACAGATTTTCCGTCTCGATAACCACCAGCGAAATCCCTTTCGAGCCCGCATCGCCGGTACGCAGCRCCAGTACCAGCAGGTTGGCCGTGTAGCCATTGGTAATGAAGGTCTTGGCGCCGTTGATCACGTAATGGTCGCCATCACGCACGGCGCGCGTGCGCATCGATTTCAGGTCGGAGCCGCAGCCTGGTTCCGTCATTGCGATACCTGCCAGCAGTTCGCCGCTGCACAGCCGCGGCAGCCAGCGCTGCTTCTGTTCTTCCGTGCCGTAGTCGAGGATGTAGTGGGCGGCGATGGTGTGCACGGCCGAATTGGCCGGCACTTCGGCCTTGGCCAGTTCGTCCTGCACCACCAGCTGGTAGGCCAGCGTGGCGCCGGGACCACCGTATTGCTCATCCATCTCAGGCAACAGGAAACCCAGCTCGCCAAAGGGCCGCCAGGTTTCGCGTGGAATGAATCCCTGGCGCCGCCAACCATCCAGGTGCGGTGCCAGTTCGGCGTGGACGTAACGGCGTACCTGGTCGCGGAAGGCTTCGATGTCCGCGTCCATCCATGGGTGCTGGTGCAGGCGTGGCAGCATTGTCTTCCTCCTCACATGCCGGTCAGGCCGCCGGTGCACATCAGGGTCTGGCCGCTGACGTAATCCGATTCGGGAATGCACAGCATATAGACTGCGCCCGCTGCCTCTTCCGGCGTGCCGCCGCGGCCCAATGGAATGGTCGCTTCCATCATCGCCAGCAGGTCCTTGTTGACGCCGACTTTGATTTCGCGGCCTTCGATATTGGCGGTGCCGCCTTCAGCCGCGTTGCCGGTCAGGCGCGTTTTGATCAGGCCAAAGGCCACGCAGTTCACCGTGGTGTTC
>NZ_JBFRDW010000444.1:0-5130 GCF_052113985.1 Pseudoduganella sp. RAF53_2
GGATGGGTCACGAAGACTGCTTTTGTGAAACCATTTGAGAATTCGCAAACCTACCGCAGCGAATATTTGATCCCCCTCAATGCCCTTCCTCAGGAGATAAAAATGCCGAATGCCCTGGATTGGTTGGTCACGACTAAAAGTTCCCAGATGAGCAGCGTGTTTGCGATCGCGGACGCCCTGCAGCAGATGATCAATGCCTATCCGGCGGCGGGCGCGTCGACCAATTGGCAATGGCTGAGCGCGGTTCTTGACGGGAGCTCGACTAATCCGAACGTCGCCAACGCCGTCAGCGCATCGGTACTGGCGCAAGCCGCCATCGAATACAAAGCGCTCAACAAATTGCTGGGCAGCGCGCTGCCGGCTGCCGTGAAACCGCTGGTGCAGTCGACCGCCCAGCTGGCACAGGAGGCCGGCGTAGACTGGCCGCTGTTCGATTTGGAGAACGGCGCTGCGCCGGGAGCCTGGCAGTACGGACTGGAAACCAAATCGCATTGCACGGTCACCGCCTATCCGCAAACCGAATCCTCGCTCGGGTTCAAGATTCCGGCAGAGCACGTGGGCCTGGGCATTGCGCTGCATGGCGATGCGAGCGTTGATCTGGGCGCCAAGGGCGCGTTTTCATGGGGCAGCGTCAGCGCCGGTGCCAGCGCAGGGGCCAGCGCCATCCTCGAAGCGTTCTCCACGCCGGAGAACGACAAGCCGCTGGCCTGGGCGCTGGCCGATCTGCTGAAGGGCGTGCCCACGCCGGGCAAGCTGGAATCTCTGTTCGATAAGGGCAGCGGGCAGGCCCGCCCGCAGAGCATTCAGGCTCTGCACATGAAAGTCGACGGCACGCTGACGGCCACCGGCACTGTGAAGGTCGGCACCACCTTCGTGCAGAACAGCGCAGCGAATGTGCAAATGGCGAGCCTGGGTGTGGACATCGGCCTGTCGGCCAAGTTCCAGCACGATCGCGGCTACAACTTGCGCGTGGTGCTCGACGGCGGCAAGGCCCAGGTCGACCTGACCTGCAGCCGTGCCAACAGCAAGGAGCTGGGCGCGGGGCTGGATGCGGGGCTGTCGATCAGCGGCTATGCCAACAAACTGTCGCAGGCCATGCAGGAAGCCTTCCCCAGCGCGAAGCCCTTGATCGAAAAATTGGGGCCGCTGTCCGACATCCAGGGCTGGCTGCACGACAAGCTGGCCGAAGACCTCGACGGAGCGGCCGAGAACGCGGTGGCCGATCTGGTATTGGCAGGCTCGCCGGCCGCGCGCAAGACGCAGGTGCTGGCGCTACTGAATCAGGCGCTATCCGATGCCTGGCAAAAGGTTGGAATCGACTTCAGCGTTCTCAACACCGCAGACCTGGAAGCCACGGTCATGGATGGTGTGCGCGGTGCGCTGGATGCCAAAAACAATCCGAAAATCGAGCAGGCCATCAAGACGCATCTCCAGCCTGCTGTGGCCAACCTGTTCAAGAATTTGAAGAAGCAGGTGAAGAACGAAGTCGATCGCGTCAAGAAAGATGTCAAAGCCGCGCTCGGCAAGGATGTCAGTGCGCTGCTGGCCCCGCTCGATGAGGCGCTCAAGCCGGTTGACGACCTGATCAAGGACCTGCAGGCAGACATCAATAAACTGGACGCGCCGTTGCTGGAATGGCTGAACGCCTACGAACAAAAGCGCAGCATGCTGGTGAAGGCGATCACGCAAATTGCAGCCAGCCAGCTGAAGCTCTCGCTTGGGAGCGAAATCGCCACCACGCATGAGGAAGTGAGCCTGCTGTCGGTCACCTTCATCCACTACTCCTATGCAGGTGACGCGTTGTATCGCGGACTATGGCGCGGCGACTTGAGCGCACTGCCCGAGCTGATGGAAAGGGCTGCATCCGAACAAGCCATTCTGCCGGGCTATACGGGCTGGCTGGTCGACACGATGGTGCGCCAGAAGACCTATCGCTTCTCGCTGGACTTCTTCGGCCTGGGCTCGATCAGCGCCACGCGTGTTGGCCTGAGCCAGGTCGCGATCAAGGAAGACCTGCGCACACACCGCATTCTGGCCTGCACCAATGTCAACAGCTTGAATGATCGTCTGCTGGAATTCGGCAAATCGCAGGAAGGCAATATGGGCCTGACCCTGGATGCCTTCGCCACTTCCGGCAACGGCGTGCCGCTGACCTTGAGTTTCACGGAAACCGGCAAGAAGATCGATAAAGATGATGTGCAGATGTACTTCAAGACCATGATGGATGCCAGGCTGGTGGACGCTACCGTGGGCGACCGTGCATGGAAGCTGCTGCAGGCCAGCGCGGGCCAGCAGAACAATGTGCTGACCAATGCCATGCTGCGCACCCAGCTTCAACTGACCGGCGACGAGTGGCGCAAGCTGCTGCATCTGAAGTCCAGCGATGTGTACGACGCCACCTGCGCGGTAGTGCTGGACGTGGCGTCGGCGGCATGGGCGATCAATATTCCCGGCCATCAGCTGTCGCAGCCGATCCTTGAGCTGAGTACGCATTTCCCCGATGCCGACTTGCTTAAGCCGACTGGCCTGGTCAGGTGGTGCGCTCGAAATCACGGCACTGTCATCGGCGAGATCCAGGATGCGCTTGGGCCGCTGACGACGGTATGGAAGACCGCCTACATCAATACCTTCCTGCGCATCGGCATGCTTGGCACCGGCTTTGGTGCGGGCATCGATGTGCTGCAAGGGTTATCGTCGACGCTGGCGGCCCTGGCCGACGATCCATCGCAAATCAACAAGGCCGCATTGCAAAGTCAGCTCAGTCAGTGCAACACCGCGCTGCTGAAAGCGTGGGACAGCGCAGCCGGCACTTCGCTGCCCGCCTTCTTCACGCCGCTGCGCTTCCCCTGGCCGACGCTGGCTTTCTACGCCGCGCTGGCGCTGGCGGTCGGCCGTCCACGCGACCGTATCGGCTTGATCAATATGGTGTCACCAACCGGTACGGAACAAGATGCAGTGCTCGTGGTCTAAGCTCGTTTAAGACCTTGGGGAGACGCTGATGTCATCGAAAAAATTGAAGGCACTCACAGGCGCTCTACTGTTTGTTTCGCTCGTCCTCTTCGCCTTGCAGCAGGCCCTGCGCCTGCCTGCAGGCTATGGCGTCGAGGATTTTATGGGATGGACGAATCCCGGTGCGGTCAAAGCGGCACTTTACTATTGGGATAWGCTCCCGGCTTACCACCATGCCGAACGCTGGTATGTGTGGATCGATACGCTGGTGTTCATTCCAATCTACGCTAGCCTGATTTTGGGCGTAACGCGCAAAGTGTTCGGGAAAGTGGCGCGGCACTGGTGGAATCGTGTGGCGGAACTGTTGGCGTATGCCGCCTTGATTCTACTGGCCTGCTATGACCTGGCAGAGAACGCAACGGGATTGGCACGCATGTACTGGGGCGAAGCGCCGCTGTTTTTGTCCAATAACGCCGACATCTTCCATTCGAAGAAATTCTTCTTCATTTCCGTCGCCATTCTTCCATCTGCCTATGCGGCAGTCATGTGGTGGCTTGGCATCGACAGCACCGCGCAGCAGGCGCAGCTGCGCCGGGAGAAGTGGCAGGGCATGATGGGCGTGATTGGGCGCAGCCGTTATGTGCTCGCCGCCTTGCTGCTGTTTGCCGGTTTCACCTTGTTCCTGGATCAATGCCGCGACGTCGTGCTTGGCATGGTCGGCAGCGACTCGCCATTGTTTTTCAAAGTATCGGCAATCGCCTTGAATGCTTTGGCCTGTGCTTTGTTCGCCTATTCCTGCTGGCTTTGGACGCGGCTGGTGGAACAGGTGAAACGCTGCACGCTGCCATCATCCAGCAATGCGGATGTCAATCAATGGATCGGCCGTTTCGCCCAGCAATGGGCAAGGCTGCTGTCGCTGATGCCTGCCTTGATGCTGATGCGCCTGTTTGGCTATGTGACTGGCGACGCGTTGGCGGGCTTGCGCATGGAAGCGGGTACGGCCAGCGAGGCGGCACAAAACTCGCTGTTCTGGCTGCAGTTCTTCGCCTTCCTCGTACTGGCTCTGTGGGGAGCGTTTCTGTGGAAGCGGCAAAAGCTGGCATTGGCACGGCCGGAGGAGTATTACAACTCGCGCGATTTGCCACAGCTGCTGAAGGATGAGCCCAGCCGGGTCGCAGGCTGGCAGGGCAAGCTGGCGTATTTCATCGGACCGACCAATCTGCCCCTGCTGGCCTTGGGCCTGATGCTCCTGATACGGGTGCTGCGGGTGACCATGCCAGAATCTTTTAATGCGCCGTTTGCCTTCGCCGAGCTTTGCCTGAGCCTGACGTGGTGGCTGGGTGTGGCCGGCGTGGTGTCATTGGTCGAGCAGAAGAGCTCAATACCGTGGGGCGCATTTTTCATTGTGCTCGCTGGCGTCTTCGGCGTCATGCAGTGGACGGACAACCACCAGTTTTCCGTGGCGGCTGCGGGTGCCGGCAACGCTGGCGCCAGTTCGCCGGCTCTGTTCCTGCCCGCAGTGCTGATCGGCTGTCTGGCAACGACATGGATCGTCTTCACAAAGCGCTATGCAAGGCGGGAGGGCAGCCAGAACCAGGGACTCGCCCTGATTTCATGCGCGCTGGGTCTTGGCGTGGTATTGGTTGCCGTGTTGTGGGTGGCCGGGCGCACTGCTCCATATAGCCCGATGCTGGGCGTGGAAAAGGAAACCAGGCCGACTCTGCAAAAGGTATTGGATGATCACGGCCTGAAAG
Source organism: Pseudoduganella sp. RAF53_2 (assembly GCF_052113985.1). Classification (NCBI taxonomy): domain Bacteria; kingdom Pseudomonadati; phylum Pseudomonadota; class Betaproteobacteria; order Burkholderiales; family Oxalobacteraceae; genus Pseudoduganella; species Pseudoduganella sp. RAF53_2. The sequence continues at coordinate 4,704 of NZ_JBFRDW010000444.1, forward strand.
GCAAGCCGCTGTACCTGGTTGCCTCAGAAGGAGGCGGCATACGCAGCGCCTATTGGACGGCCTTGATGCTCGCCAAGCTGCATGAGATGCCGGGTTTCGATGAGCGCGTGCTGGCAATCAGCGGCGTCTCTGGTGGCGCGATGGGCGCTGCGGTGTATCGGGCTTGCCTGCGCCGTGACCGCACGCACGTCATGGACTGCGTTGAAACGGGGTTTCGCAAACTGGATGCCTTGTCGCCGCTGGTGGAGTCGCTCATGCTGGAGGATGTAGTTGCCCGCGTCATTCCAACCAGTTTCTGCGCCGCGCCGGGATGCGGCTACATGAGCCGCGCTATCGCCTTTGAACAGGAGTGGATTGAAGCCTTTCCCGAAATGGCCGAGCCTTTCGGTCCCGCGCGGAAAGGCGAGCCGGAGCTGCTGCTGAACAG
>NZ_JBFRDW010000445.1:0-5127 GCF_052113985.1 Pseudoduganella sp. RAF53_2
TTCCTGAGCTGAAGAGTTCCACTTACTTCGCGGGTGTCGGCCTGCCGCTGGAAGACCGTTTCATCGCCACGCTTGCGGCGCACGAGTACACGCGCCGCGCACCGGTGGAGATTCAGTCGTTCGAAATCGCGAACCTGAAGTATGTACGCGAGAAGCTGGGCAGGCGCGCCAATGTGCGCCTGATGCAGCTGGTGGCTGTCGGCGATATTCGTCCACGCGACGTCGTGGCTGCTGGCGGCGCGCTGACTTATGGGCAGATGTGCACACCGGCGGGTCTGCGCGAGATCGCCAGGTATGCGGACGTGGTTGCGCCGCCGACCCGTGGCGTGATTCCGCTGCGGAAGGATGGGCGCTTGGCCGAGCCCCTGCCGATCGTGGCGGATGCTCACGCGGCGGGGCTGCGCCTGGAGACCTGGACCTTCCGTCCGGAGAATCATTTCCTGGCAGCGGACTTCCGCAACGATGCGGGCGATCACGCGCGGAATGAGGCGGGCTCGATCGCCGAGATTCGCCGCTACCTCGCGACGGGGCTGGACGGCTTCTTCACCGACGACCCGGCACTCGGCCGCGCTGCGTTGGACGCCTGAACGGCGGATCAATGATCCGCCCTACGAGGCCTGCGTTGGACGCCTGAACTCGGATTAATGATTCGCCCTACGAGGCCTGCGTTGGACGCATGAACGCGGATTAATGATTCGCCCTACGAGGACTCGCAGGAGGTAGGGCGGATCATCCGATCCGCCGTAATGACTCGATATCGCGGCGCGGAGGCGCGCCAAACATCCGCGTATATTCGCGGCTGAACTGGGACGGGCTTTCGTAGCCGACCTGGTACGCCGCGGTTTCCGCATTGGCCGCGCCGCTGACCATCAGCTGGCGCGCTTCCATCAGGCGCAGCTGCTTCTGGTACTGCAAGGGCGTCATCGACGTCAATGCCTTGAACTGTCGATGAAAGGCCGACGCGCTCATTTGCGCAACCGCCGCCAGATCATCAATGCTGACAGCCTCCGCAAACTGATTGCGCAGCACATGGATCGCCTTGACCACGCGCTGCACATGGCTCGAAGCCAGCACCACCTGCGCGACCTCCGCACCGTGCGGCCCGGCCAGCAGCCAGTAGCAGATTTCCTTCATGATGAGCGGCGACAGCACGGGAATGGCCCGTGGCGTATCGAGCAGGCGCACCAGGCGCAGCACGCAGTCTGCCAACGGACCCTCGTAATCGGTGACGAAGACACCGCGGCCGATCGCCTCGCCGGTCCCGGCGGGCGGCGCATCGAGCGATTCCAGCACTTCGCGCATGAGGCCAAGATCAAACTCGATGATCACGCCGAGATAGGGCTCGTCCGGACTGGCGGTCACCACGCGGCTGACGGCCGGCATCTCCACGCTGACAACCAGCGCCTGGCCGGCGCCGTAATCGAAGCGCTGATCGCCAAAAGTCGTCCACTTGCCACCCTGGACGGTTACGCATAGCGCAGGCTTGAATACCAGATGCGCAGGAATCTTTTCGTGGTCCGAGCGCAGGATCATCAAGCCCCTGATGGGCGTGTGCCAAGGGCTCGCGTTCGATTGCCGCTCCGTATATTGCCTGACCAGTTCAACCAGTGACATCGTATCCTCCACGACCCGCATGCTAGACCGCTGTACAGGAATAGGCAAGAACGGGGTCAGATTGGACATTCCGCCATTTGCGCGAATTCCCTAGACTTTCCCCAGTTTCTTTACTGGGAGTCTGTGCATGAAAATCGCAATCGTAACTGGCGGCAGCCGTGGTCTGGGGCGCAATACTGTGCTCAATCTGGCAAAGCGCGGCGTCAGCTCAATCTTCACTTATCACTCGAATCAGGCGGRGGCCGAGGCCGTGGCGCGGCTGGTGGAGGAGGCCGGACAAAAGGCCGTCGCTCTGCAACTCGATACCGGCAATGCCAGCGTCTTCGATGGCTTCGTGCGCCAGGTGCAGCAGGCGCTGGCGACGCTGGGTGCGCAACGGTTCGATTATCTGGTCAATAACGCCGGCACCTCGCACCATGCCTCCATCGAGCAAACGACCGAGGAGGATCTTGACCATCTCTTCAACGTCCACTTCAAAGGCGTGTTCTTCCTGACACAGAAGCTGTTGCCGCTGCTGAACGATGGTGGCCGGATCGTCAACGTGTCGACCGGGCTAACCCGCATCACGATCCCTGGCAGTGCGCCGTATGCGTCCATGAAGGGCGCGGTAGAAGTGCTGACGCGCTATCTCGCCAGGGAACTCGGCGCGCGCGGCATCGCCGTCAACACGGTGGCTCCCGGCGCGATTGCCACGGACTTCAGCGGCGGCATGGTGCGCGACAACCCGGATCTCAACAAACGCGTGGCGGACATGACGGCGTTAGGCCGCGTCGGACTGCCGGACGATATTGGGCCGATGGTTGCCGCCCTGCTGTCGGAGGATAACCGCTGGGTCAACGGACAGCGTATTGAGGCATCGGGTGGAATGGCGCTGTAGTACCTGTGCGCCTGGCGGATCGATGATCCGCCCTACGTTGTTTCGCGCAGGGCGGCCAGTTCGGCCTCCGTGAAGCCTGCGCGGCGGCGGGCTTCCATGTTGAAGGGGCCGCGCACGGTCGCTTTGTACTGGACGACTAGGTCATCGTAAGTCGTAATCGGATCGAGACCGCGCTGGCCGCAGAGCAGCGCGTACCATCGGTTGCCGATTTCGACGTGGCCCACCTCATCGCGCAGGATGATGTCCAGGATCGCCGCCGCCGCTTCATCGCCCGCCTGCGCCAGCTTGGCCCGTAGCGGTGGAATGGCGTCCAGCCCGCGTGCTTCCAGCGTGCGCGGCACCAGCGCCATGCGCGCCATCACATCGCCGGTGGTCTTCTCGACCATCTCCCACAGGCTGCCGTGGGCAGAGAAGTCGCCGTACGCGAAGCACAGCGTGCGCAAATGCGCCGACAGCAGCGAAAAGTGATAAGCCTCTTCCTTCGCCACGCGCAGCCAGTCGAGATAGAACTGATCGGGCATGCCGGGGAAGCGCCAGATCGCGTCCAGCGCCAGGTTCACTGCGTTGAACTCAATGTGGGCGAGCGCGTGGACCAGCATCGCGCGGCCTTCCACCGTCACCATCGAGCGGCGGCCGACCAGCTTTGGCGCCACCAGTTCGGGGCAGGCAGGGCGGCCGGGAATCGTGCCGGACGATTCCAGCGTCATCGCAGTGTCGAGCGTGCAGCGTCCATCCGCGCTGGCTGCCGCCATCTCTGCAACGGCTGCCACTTTGGCGGAAGGATCGGGTTCAAGCAGGCATTGCAGCGCCCAGCCGCGCAGTTCCATCATGGGCTTTCAACTATCAAAAGGGCGCAGTGTACCAAATCCCAAAGTTGTTAACGGTTTCTGTGGACAAGTCTGTTAACAATGCCCTGGTCTGAAAACTAAATACCTGATTTAACTGAAGAAAAAATCGCTGCGCAAAAATTAGGCGGCCGCTTTCTTACGCCGGGACGGCGCAGCTTCCGCCGGTTTATGCAGAWGGCCGACCAGAAATTCCACAAAGGTCCGCGCCCGCAACGAGAGGTGGCGTGCGTGCGGGTAGAGCAGGAAGAAGGGACGCGAAGCGCCGCCATGTTCCGGCAGCAGCTCCACCAGATCGCCGCGCGCCAGATCCTGCTCGACGATGAAGCGATAGTTCTGCGCGATGCCGGCGCCGGTGCGCGCCAGCGTCGTGATGCCCAAAACATCCTCCGCGCAGCACAAGCCGCTCTGCAGGGCCAGTTCTTCCACTTCGCCGTTTTGCATGAACAGCCAGGGAATGCGCTTGCCTGTGCTGGGCAGTTCGAACTGGATGCACTCATGCTTCGGCAAGTCCTGCAGAGACTTGGGCCGGCCGGCACGCTTGAGATACGAGGGCGATGCGACCAGCACCAGTTCCGCATCTTCCAGCTTGCGCGCGACCAGGCTGGAGTCCGGCGGCGTGCGGCCACGGATCGCGAGGTCGAAGCCTTCGTCCGCGAAATCGATATTACGGTTGCTGACGTGGATGTCCAGCGTCACTTCGGGATACCTGGTGCGGAACTCGCCCAGCAACGGCAGCAGACGATAGTGAGCGTAGGGCGTCGGCACACTGATCCGCAGCGGGCCGGCGGGCATGGCCTGGCCGCCGGTAACCTGGCGTTCGGCGTCGGCCAGTTGCGACAAGGCCTGGCGGCACTGCTCGAAATAGGTGCGTCCCTCATCGGTCAAACGGATCTGGCGCGTGGTGCGCACGAAGAGGCGCACGCCGAGGCGCTGCTCAAGCCGCGCCACGGAACGGCTGACCGCAGCAGGCGTTACGCCGGCCGCAGTGGCGGCGGCCGTGAAGCCTCCCAATTCGGCCGCAATGCAGAACAGCTCAATGCTCCCCAGAAGAACGTCGTCGAACTGGCGCTTCATTTTTAGTCTCCGATTGATTACATCATGTACTTATTGTCTTGCATGACGTCCCATTTATCAACCGCCGCCGCAAAAGTATATTGATCTCAACGGCGTCACACGCCACAAACGACATCAAACAGGAGCAGTTCATGAAGAAGACAGTCATCGTAACCGGAGCGTCCAGCGGCCTCGGTTTCGCCATCGCCGAAGCCTACCTGAAGCGCGGCTACAACGTAGTCGGCAACGCCCGCAGTATGGAGCGCCTGAAGGAAGCCGCGGCCAAACTGGGCAAGCCATCCAACTTCCTGCCAGTGGCCGGCGACATCGCCAAGGCCGATACTGCCCGCGTGCTGTTCGCCCGCGCCATCGAGGCCTTCGGCAAGGTGGACATCCTGATCAACAACGCCGGCGTCTTCATTCCGAACCCGATCACCGCCTACACGGAAGAGGAAGTGAACACCATCGTTGGCACCAATCTGATGGGCTTCTTCTACCCATCGCAAGCCGCTGCGGCGCACATGGCCGGCAACAAGTCGGGCCATATCGTCAACATTACCGCCAGCGTTGCGCTGAACCCGAACGTGARAGTGCCTGCCGTGCTGCCGGTGCTGATCAAGGGCGGTCTGAATCAGGCGACGCGTGCGCTGGCGCTGGAATTGGCTGCCAGCGGCGTGAAGGTCAACGCGGTCGCTCCCGGCATTATCCAGACCCCAATGCACGGCAAGGACGGGC
>NZ_JBFRDW010000446.1:0-5121 GCF_052113985.1 Pseudoduganella sp. RAF53_2
GTCGCAGTTGGAGGTCAGGAACTGGTAGGAAGCCGGGTTGTCACGGCCGGTTGCCGGGTTGTACAGGAACGGGGTGTTGGCAGCCACCAGGAAGTTGTTCTGTACGTTCGGTACGCCTGGGTTCAGGTTGATACCGCCGCGGCTGGTCCAGTCGCCATTGGCCCACTCGAAGTTGCTGCGATCAGCAATCTTGATGGCGTCGGCGTGACGGTATTCCAGGGCTGCGAAGGCGTTGTAGCCGTCGTTGTTCAGATCACCGAAACCGTGGGTCAGGGACACGTGGTAGTTCTTGCCACCGCCGTGCTGGGTGTTGCCGCCGTCAACCTTGATATTGGTGCCGTTGAAGGTCTTCTTCAGGATGATGTTGACCACGCCGGACACAGCGTCCGAGCCGTACAGCGAAGATGCGCCGTCTTTCAGCACTTCGATACGCTCAACTGCGTCGAACGGGATCGAAGACACGTCCACGAACTGGCGCTGGCCGTCGTCGGACAGTGGGTATGGAGCCATGCGGTGGCCGTCGATCAGCACCAGGGTCAGGCCCACGGTCAGACCGCGCAGCGAGACGCCGGCGCCGCCGTTGGCGAACGCGCCTGCGAAGCCGGTGCCCAGGGCGCCCTGGCCGTTGGCGGTCAGGTTGCTCAGCACTTCAGCGATGGAAGTCTGGCCAGACTTGGCGATGTCGTCAGCAGTCAGAACCTGCACTGGCGACGGGGTTTCTTTGTCGGCACGGCTGATCAGGGAGCCGGTAACGACAACACGCTGCACGTCGCCGCCTTGCTGCTGCTGCGCCATCGCAGGCATTGCAGCAAGCACTGCAGCGCCGCCGAACGCAACTGCCAGCGAACGAACGAGAATAGTCTTTTTCAACATTATGGTTCCTAAAGTAAGCATGCAGTAGGGAAGAAGCTTGGGTAAAAACTCACTCTTACTCACGCCTTCTACAGCATTGATTTTGTTGTCCCAACTAAAACCAAGAAACACTTGTGACGCTTTGTGGGCGACCACTCGAAACTAATATTCATCAATTAGTTTCAGCTTGGCATAAGACCATATTAAAAGCGGCTATGTCAACGCAACTCCCGTCGCGTATGAGGAAAAAACAACAATTCCTGCGCGTTAAAATTGGCAGAAATAATTAAGCGCAGAAGAACGCAGAAGCGGGGAATTCGCCAGAAATTGCCGCAGCGCGGCATTATTACCTAAATAAATAAAGTTATTATTTTTAGGGGCGAGAAAATATTATCCCGGGCATTGCGAGATAATACAGGCGCGGACTTAATAACTCCGCGTGGGGAGAAAAACCAGAAGTAAGGCTGTACTTCAAATGTCAACTATTACACCCTTCTTATCAGTTGTACAGCGAAAATTTGTATCAGATCGGCCTTCTCCCCCTTCTGGCAGGCTCAGCGTTGCGTTTATACAACCGGGGAAAGCAGGTAAAATGGCGGATTGGGCCCGTTGCGCGCCCCACTAAGTAGAGAGAACACCATGCTGCGATTGAACGAAGTCAAGCTTCCCCTGAACCATACCGACGCCGAACTGAAGCAGGCCATCCTGGAGCGCCTGCACATCGATGAGGCAACCCTGCTCGGCTTCACCATCCACAAGCGCAGCTATGACGCGCGCAAAAAAGCGCACATCAGTCTGATCTACTCGCTGGACCTCGAAACCAGCGACGACGCCGGCATCCTGCAGCGCCGCAAGCACGACGCCCACCTGATGCCCTCGCCGGACATGGAATATAAATTCGTGGCCCAGGGCGTCAATGCCGATGGGAAACAGCCGCGCCCGGTGGTGATCGGCATGGGTCCCTGCGGTCTGTTTGCCGCCCTGATCCTGGCCCAGATGGGTCTGCGCCCGATCATCCTGGAGCGCGGCAAGACCGTCCGTGAGCGTACCAAGGACACCTTCGGTTTCTGGCGCAAGCGCGAACTGAATCCGGAATCGAATGTGCAGTACGGTGAAGGCGGTGCCGGCACGTTCTCGGATGGCAAGCTGTATTCCCAGATCAAGGACCCCAAACATTACGGCCGCAAAGTGCTGACCGAGTTCGTGAAGGCGGGCGCGCCGGAAGAAATCCTGTACGTCAGCAAGCCGCACATCGGCACTTTCCGTCTGGTAAAGATGGTGGAAGCCATGCGCGAGGAAATCCAGGCCCTGGGCGGCGAGATCCGCTTCGAGCAGCGCGTGGCCGATTTTGACATTGAAGAGAAAAACGGCCAGCGCCAGATGCGCGGCCTGAAGCTGGCCAGCGGCGAGTACATCGCCACCAACCACGTGGTGCTGGCAATCGGCCACAGCTCGCGCGACACTTTCGAACAACTGTACGAACGCGGGGTCTATATTGAAGCGAAGCCGTTCTCCATCGGCTTCCGCGTCGAACACCCGCAATCGCTGATCGACACCTGCCGCTTCGGCCCGAACGCCGGCCACCCGATCCTGGGCGCCGCCGACTACAAGCTGGTGCACCATGCCAGCAATGGCCGCGCCGTGTACAGCTTCTGCATGTGCCCGGGCGGCACCGTGGTGGCCGCGGCATCCGAGCCGGGCCGCGTGGTCACCAACGGCATGAGCCAGTATTCGCGCGCCGAACGCAACGCCAACTCGGCCATCGTGGTCAGCATCTCGCCGGAGCAGGATTACCCGGGCCATCCGCTGGCGGGTATCGCTTTCCAGCGCGAGCTGGAGGAAAAGGCCTACGTGCTGGGCGGCTCCAACTACGACGCGCCAGGCCAGCTGATGGGCGACTTCGTGGCGGGCCGCGCCTCGACCCAGTTCGGTTCCGTGGTCCCCTCCTTCAAGCCGGCCGTGCATCTGACCGACCTGGCGCGCATTCTGCCGGACTACGCCACCGAAGCCCTGCGCGAAGCCTTCCCGGCTTTCGACAAGCAGATCAAAGGCTACTTCAAGGAAGACGCCGTGCTGACCGGCCTGGAAACCCGCACCTCCTCGCCGATCCGTATCAAGCGCAACGACGGCGACTTGCAAAGCCTGAACACGCGCGGCCTGTTCCCGGCCGGCGAAGGCGCCGGCTATGCGGGCGGCATCCTGTCCGCCGGTGTGGATGGCATCAAGGTGGCGGAAGCGCTTGCCCTGTCGATGGCAGGCCAGCTTTAATTTCCATCGGCAGTTTCAAGGTGAAGGTGCTGCCTGCGCCTTCGCCGCTCTTCACCTCGATCTGCCCGCCCATCTGATGCACGATGGTGTAAACAATGTGCAGTCCCAGCCCTGAACCGCCCTGCCCGCGCTTGGTGGTAAAGAAGGGTTCAAAAATCCGCTCGCGCACGCTGGACGACATGCCCGCGCCGTCGTCGGCAAATTCCATCAGCAGGCTCTCGCCATCGCACCAGGCACGCACCCTCACTTCGCCGCCCGTGCCGTCTGGGTAGGCATGGCGGGCTGCGTTCATCAACAGATTGGACAGCACTTGCGAGAACTTCCCCGGCGGCAGCCGCGGACGCAGCATGCCGTCGATCTCCAGCGCGACCTTGATGCCCGCCTTGCGCAGTTCCGGACTGTGCGCCGACACCACGCCCTGCACATAGTCATGCAGCGCCAGCGTGCTGACATGCTCGGTGCCCTGGTCCACCGCCAGCTGCTTGAAGTTGCCGATCAATTCCGCCGCGCGGTGCAGATTGGACTCGATCAGGGCTGCCGCGTCGTTCAGGCGCGCGGCGATGTTGACCAGATCGGAGCGGCTGACCTTGGGCGCGGCCAGCGAAGACACCAGCTGGTCGGTGTAGCTGCTCATGGCCGATGCGGCAGTCAGCGCCACCCCTACCGGCGTATTCACTTCATGCGCTACGCCCGCTACCAGCGCGCCCAGTGCCGCCAGCTTTTCCTGCTCGACCAGGCTGGCCTGGGCCGCGCGCAAAGCCTCGGTACGCTGCAGGACTTTCTCCTCCAGCGAAGCTTCCCTGTCCTGGTGCTGCAACTCGGCTGCCGCGCGCGCGGCAAAGATCGACAATAGCGACAGCGCCAGCAGGCGCTTGTTTTCATCGATTGGTTTGGTATCGATGGCCGACAGGATGCCCAGCGTCCTGCCCTCTGTGTCCACCATGGGCATGCCGACATAACTCTCGGCCGCCATGTCCACCAGCAGTGTATCGAGGGGATAGTCCTGCTGGATGCCACTGGCGTGGAAGCACATGGTCTGGCAAGTCACATCCTGGCAAGGCGTGTGCTGGAGACTGTATTCCATATTGGGCGCGAAGTCCTGCCCACCCCACACCGCGAGCGTGCGAATGCCTTCGGCGCCGTCGAAAGGAATCACGCGGCCCACGATCACATACGTTACATCCAGCGCCTGGGCCATATCGTGCACCAGCACGCGGAAGAACTCTTCGCCACGCGCACGCGCCGTGGCCGCCGTGATGGAACGCAGCGCCGCTTCGGCGATGATCCGCGCATCGGCCGGCGTGTACAGCGGCGTATCGGCGCTCATCGCTGTTCTCCTTGCTGATAAAGGCTGCGCAGAAAGTCGCGCCGCGAAAGCAGCACTTGTGCAATGGCGGGATCAAAACGGCGGCCGCCATCGCAGGCCACTTCGCCCAGCGCTTCATCCAGCGTATGCGGACCGCGCCAGGGACGCGGACTCACCATGGAATCGACAAAATCGGCCAGCGTCGTAATGCGGGCGGGAAGACTGATCTGCGCTCCGCCCAACTGGCAGGGATAGCCCTTGCCGTCCCAGCGCTCGTGGTGCTCGCGTGCGATGCGGGCCGCCAGCTGCAGCACCGGCTGTTCGGAGCGCGCCAGCATGGCGGCGCCGGATTCGGGGTGCACACGCATCTGCTCCCACTGCTTTGCGTCCAGCGGACCGGGATGATGCAGGATGGCGTCCGGCACGCAGCAATGACCGACGTCATGCAGCGGCGCGGCCTGGCGCAGCTGGCGCACCGCTGCCTGCGGCATCTCCAACGCCTCGCCCAGCATGGCGGCGATGATGCCGACGCGTTCGGCGCTATTGCCCTGCTTCGGAGAGCGCGTTTCGATCGCCTCGCCGAGGATCGCGACCAGCGCAGACTGCGTGGCGGCCAATTCCTCCCGCTGCAGCAGTTTCTCGTAAGTGATCGCCACATTGGCCGCAAACAGCGACAGCAGCTCGCGCTCCTCTCC
>NZ_JBFRDW010000447.1:0-5117 GCF_052113985.1 Pseudoduganella sp. RAF53_2
CCTCTACTTCGGCTATCGCGTGGACAACGGCGACTGGCAATGGCTGCCGCAAATGTTCGACGCCAGTATTCTCTCCGACGAGGCCAACGCACCGGGCATGCCCAACTTTACCGGCGCTTTCGTCGGCATGGCCTGTCAGGATATGTCCGGCGCCGCGCTGCATGCGGACTTTGATTACTTCGAATACCGCGAACGGCCTTATTGCATCGATCCGAAAAGCGTCAAGTAAACCGCCACTGCGGCGCGCGGGTGAGTTGCTGGATGGTGAGCATTTGCTCGTCAGGCAGGAAGGCCGTCGAATAAGGCGATAAGGTTTGCCAGCCTATGCTGGTGTATAAAGCTTGTCCCTGCGCGGTTGCGACGAGCAGGCGCTCCGTCGCTTCTGCCTCGCGCGCCATATCATCCAATGCGTACATGACCGCTGTGCCCAGCCCTTTGCGGCGATGGGATTCGTGCGTTTCGATGCGATCGAATATTGCGCAGCCTTCGTGCAGCACGACGCGGCCTATGGCTGCGCGCTCACCGTGCGTGTCTTCCACAATGACGACGTGAGCGGCATGCTCGCGCGCTTTCCTGAAAGCGTAGCCGGGCGGCAGTGCCTGCGCGCCTCCGAATGGGGACTCCGCACGCATGAAGAAGCGGGGCTGGTCGATATGCCATTGCGCGGGTAGCGCCGCGCGCAAGGTGGCTGCATCCACAGCTGCCTTCAGAAAGATATGCGGCTGCCTGATCTGGCTGGCGCAAGCCTGAAGATCCGCGCCCGCATCGACGAAGACATGGCGCCGCAGCTGGTCCGGCGCGCCGACTTCGACGACCAGACCACCGCCAGACTCCTGCGGCAGCGGAAGTCCGCGCGCGAGGCACCATCCGCTGAGCCATCTTTTCAACATTTCCAGGTCAACTGCCATGTTTCGCCTATACTTTGAGCCGCAATGAATAATCCGCTTACCGAAATATACCGCGACCAGTGGCTGCTGGTGGTGCACAAGCCTGCCGGCTTGCTGGTGCACCGCAGTCCGATCGACCCGCACGAAACCGAATTCGCACTGCAGTATGCACGCGAGATGAATGGCGGCGAGTACGTTTATGCTGTGCACCGTCTGGACCGGCCAACGTCAGGATTGCTGGTATTTGCACGCGATTCGGAAACGGCGAGCGTGCTTGGCAAGGCATTCATGGCAGGCGAAGTGCGCAAACGCTATCTGGCGATGGTGCGCGGATGGATTCCGGAGCAGGGCGTCATTGATCATCCGCTGCGGGACGAAGATCCGTTTGGTGGCGACGCGGAAGGACAGGTTCGCGAAGCGCTGACTCGGTACCGCCGTGTGGCCACAACGGAAATCCCGGTCGCCATCGAAGGCTATGCCAGCAGCCGATACAGCCTCGTGGAGCTTTATCCTGAAACTGGCCGCCGTCACCAGCTGCGCCGCCACATGAAGCACATCAGCCATCCCATCATCGGCGACGCCTATCATGGTCGCGGACGCCACAACCGCTACTTCGCCGAACGCTTTGGTTACGGCCGTCTGATGCTCGCCGCCACGGGCATCGCTTTCGCTCATCCGGCGACCGGAGAGTTGCTCGAACTTGAAGCCCAACCGGAAGCCAGCTTTCTCCAGGTGCTATCGATTTTCCCCTGATAGTGTGGGCGTTCCGTTTCCCCTTTGCCTTGTCATATGCCGGTTTTGACAGTATCGTGAGGCCTTCTATATTCTGCGGAGTCCCTCATGCAAAAGCAGCTGCTGTTGGTGGCAGGCCTGGTTGCTGGTTCTGTGCAAGCTCAGGAAGTGATCACGATCGGTGTGGCTGGTCCCCTGTCCGGCGAAATAGCGCATCTGGGTAAGGCCATGGAGAACGGCGTGGCGATGGCGATCGATGATCTGAACGCGCGCGCGACGAAGATCAATGGCAGAAAGGTCGTTTTCAAGATGCAGAGCGAGGATGATGCCGCGGACCCGAAGCAGGGCACGGCAGTGGCGCAAAAGCTGGTGGACGCGCACGTGGCCGCGGTCGTCGGCCACTCCAACTCCGGCACCACGGTGCCTGCCTCCCGCATCTACAACCAGGCAGGCATCCCTCAGATTACGCCGTCCGCCACCACGCCGGGTTATACGAAGCAGGGCTTCCCCGGTGCCTTCCGCGTCGTCGCGAACGACAATATGCTCGGCTCCATGCTTGGCCGCTACGCTGCGGATAATCTGAAGGCGCGCAACATCGCGGTGATCGATGACCGCACGGCATACGGCCAGGGCATCGCCGATGAATTCATCAAGACTGCACAGGCGCGTTCCGGCAAGAAGATCGTGGACCGCCAGTTCACCAACGCGCGGGCGACCGACTTCACTTCCATCCTCACCGCGATCAAGGGCAAAAAGCCGGACCTGATTTTCTTCGGCGGCATGGACTCGGTAGCGGGCGGCCTGCTGCGCCAGATGAAAACGCTCGGCATGGACATCAAATTCATGGGCGGCGATGGCGTGTGCTCGGACTCCTTGCCCGGCCTGGCCGGCAACGGCATGCGCGACGGTGAAGTGTTCTGCGCTGACGCAGGCGGCATCGATGCGGCGCACCAGAAGATCGTCGATGACTTCATCACCCGCTTCAAGTCCAGGTACCATAGCGACATCCAGACTTACGCTCCGTATGCTTACGATGCCGTGATGGTGATTGCAGCGGCCATGCAGAAAGCCGGTTCCTCTGATCCCGCGAAGTACCTGCCAGCCTTGAAGCAGACGAAGTATGAAGGTCTGACAGGCTTGATTCAGTTCGATCCGTCAGGTGACACGCTGAAGGCCGCGATGACGGTGTCGACCTACCGCAACGGTCAGRAAGTAAAACTCGACGTGCTGCGCTAGCAATTGAGACGATCGGGCAAGCCGGTGAGTTTTCCGATCATTCATTGTCTTGCATCTGGCAGCTAAACTGGGTTTCATACAGAACCTGGAGGTTTTATGAAACCCATCACCATCTATAGCAGTACCAGCTGCGCCTATTGCGTGCGTGCGAAGCAGCTTTTGCACATGCGCGGCGCGGCGTTCAATGAGATCAACGTCGACGGCGACAACGAGACGCGCATGGCGCTGATGCAGCGCACCGGGCGCCGCACCGTGCCGCAGATCTTCATCGGTGAGCGCCACGTCGGCGGCTACGATGACTTGGCGGCGCTGGACCGGTCCGGCGGTTTGCAGGCTGCGTTAAGCGCCGAGTAGTTTCGTTTCGCGGCTGACCTGGAACACGCGTACTTCGCGTGCCAGTTCGGCCGCCTGATCCTGCATCGCGGACGCTGCTGCCGCCAATTGCTCCACTAGCGCGGAATTCTGCTGCGTCACGCCATCCATCTGTACGATGGCCTGGTTGATCTGGCCAATGCCCGCGCGCTGTTCCTCACTGGCAGAAGTGATCTCGCCCATGATATCGGCCACGCGATGCACGCTGGCGACCACGCCGTCCATGGTTTCTCCGGCTTTTTCAACCAGCTTGCTGCCGTTCTCCACTTCGCCCAGTGCGTTGCCGATCAAATCCTTGATTTCGTGCGCCGCTGCGGCGCTGCGCTGTGCGAGGTTGCGCACTTCGGACGCCACCACGGCAAAACCGCGGCCCTGTTCGCCGGCACGCGCCGCTTCTACCGCTGCGTTCAAAGCCAGGATATTGGTCTGGAAAGCGATGCCGTCGATGACGGTAATAATGTCGCCAATGCGGCGTGAGGCCTCGCTGATCGCGCCCATGGTCTGCACCACCTGTCCCACAACGGAGCCGGCATCGGATGCGACATTGGAAGCCTGCTGCGCGAGCTGATTCGCCTGGCGCGCATTGTCCGCATTCTGCTTGACGGTCGCGGTCAGTTCTTCCATCGAGGCGGCTGTTTCCTCAAGACTGGAGGCTTGCTGCTCGGTGCGGGCCGACAGATCCTGATTACCGCTCGCGATCTCCGCCGAGGACGTCGCAATCTGATCCGCGCCATGGCGCACCCGTCCCACCACGCCGGACAGCTTTTCGCTGATCGTGTTCATGGCCGACTGCAGGCGTGCGATTTCATCCTGGTTTCGCACATCGATCTGCACGGTCAGGTCGCCATCCGCGATGCGTCCCGCAGCATGGCGTGCCTGCGCCAGCGGACGCGCTACCAGTGCGCGTGTCAGCAGGAGCAGGGCGCCCGCGAAGACGAACAAGGCAATCACGCCCATCACGATATAGCGATTGCGCGCGCTGGCAGCGTCCTTCGTGATCTCGTGAATATACGTGCCGCCTGCGACCATCCACTTCCAGTCCGGAACATAGCGATAGACCACCAGCTTTTCGCGTGGGGCGTTCGAGCCGCTGGCCCAGTAGTAGCGGATCTCGCCGTTCTTTTGCGCCAGCATTTCGCGCACAAAGAGCTTGCCGTTGGTGTCCTTGGTATCGAGCAGTGAGGTGCCTTCCTTCTCAGGATGGATCAGCAGCACGCCCTGATCTTTGCCTTCCGCGGCATTCAGCACATAGACATAGCCTGTATCGCCGATGCGAATGGTTTTGATCTGGGCTTTCAAAGCCTCCAGATCTTTGCTGATGTCCACGCCGATAAACAGCACCCCGACGATCTTGCCCGAAGCATCCTTCACAGGATCGTACTTCGTGATGTAGGGTTTGCCGAACAAGGTGGCGATGCCCGTGTAAGAGCGCCCCTCACGCAGCAGCGCGTAGCTAGGATGGGCGTGATCGAGCTGGGTGCCGATGGCACGCTCGCCGTTTTCCTTTTTCAGCGATGTGGTCACACGCACGAAGTCTTCGCCATTGGCTGCGAAGACTGTGGCGACGGCGCCTGTTTGTGTGGTGAAGGTATCCGGGACCGTGAAGTCCATGTTCAGTGCTTTGCCGCCCACGCTCAGGGTGGGAACGCTCTTGCCTGCAACTTCGGTGGGATTGGCCGTGTCCAGGGTGAACGCGCCCGGCAGTGTTGTGGCGAACAGGTGAGCGAAACTGGCGGCCTCGTTGCTTGTCGCCGTGTTGAACATTTCTACTGTGTGAACCACGCCATTCAAGTCGGATGCCACCTGGTCGCGTGATCGCGACTCCAGCATTGAGGCGGTATTCCAGTTGATGATCGTGATAAGCAAGGCAAGCACCGCACCCACCAGGGC
>NZ_JBFRDW010000448.1:0-5116 GCF_052113985.1 Pseudoduganella sp. RAF53_2
GTCGCCATGGCGCTGCTCAGCCTTTTCGTGCCGCCACTCGAAGCGGCAGCATTGTTGATCGTGCCTTCGCTTTTGACGAATGTATGGCAACTGGCCAGTGGCGAGCCGGTTTTCCCGTTATGGCAGCGTTTTTGGCCAATGCTTGTGGCAATCTGTCTCGGCACGCTGGCGGGCAGCGCGATGTTTGCAGTGGTTGGGTCTGCGCCAGCCGGGGACGCCGGAAGCCTCGGAGTGTCGTGGAGCGCCAATGCCACGCTGGGCGTCGCGCTGGCCATCTACGGCATCCTCGGCCTGCTGGCCATCCGTTTTACTGTGCCTGAAGGCGCGGAACCCTGGCTGTCGCCGGTCATCGGTGCGCTCACCGGTCTGCTGACTGCGGCCAGCGGCGTATTCACCCTGCCCGCCGTGCCTTACTTGCAGGCGCTTGGTCTCAAGCGCGATGAGCTGGTACAGGCGATGGGCTTGTCCTTCACTGTCTCCACGGCTGCGCTGGCGGTCACGCTTGCCATGCACGACGCTTTGCATCCCGCCGTCGCGGGCGCATCACTGCTGGCGCAATTTCCCGCCATGGCGGGCATGTACCTCGGCACCTGGCTGCGCCGGCGCATGAATCCTGTCCTGTTCCGCCGCTGCTTCTTCGGCACCTTGATCGCCCTCGGCGGTCACCTCGCGCTGGCTTAGGCGGTCTTTGGTGTGAAGTTGCGCAGCAGGTCGAGGAGGGTGACTGCGGCGAGGTCGGCATCGTCGGCAGTCATTGTTTCGAGCGGATTGTGGCTGATGCCGCCGTTGCCGCAGCGGGTGAACAGCATGGCGACGCCGGTCAGGGATGCCATGGCCATGGCGTCGTGACCGGYGCCGGAGAGCAGGTCGAAGCGCTGCAGGCCGGTGCGTTCGACGGCAGCACCGAATTGGTCCATCAGCCACGGCGCGCATGGCGCGGCACTGGCTTCGACGATGCGCTCGGCGTGCCATTCGATCTGTCGGCGCTTKCAGATGGCGGCGATGCCGTCCATGATGTCTTCCACTGCCGCCTTGCGCACGGCGTCGTCTGCGGCGCGGATATCCAGCGAGAGTTTGCATGCGCCGGGAATCACGTTCACGGAGCCGCCGGGCACGGCCAACTGGCCAACTGTGCCGACCAGCGAATCCGCCTGCGAGCAGCGTTTCTCTACCAGCAGCACGATTTCAGCCGCAGCGGCAGCGGCATCTTTGCGCATGGTCATCGGCGTGGTGCCAGCGTGGCTGGCGAGGCCGGTCAACTCGATCAGGAAGCGCGAGCTGCCGGCAATGGCGGTCACCACGCCCAGCGGCAGACCGCGTTCCAGCAGGACCGGGCCTTGTTCGATGTGGACTTCTACAAAGCCCAGCACGTCCTCGCGCTTGCGGGCGACGAAGGGAATTGTGGCAGGATCGTGGCCTGCATCCAGCAGTGCTTTGCGCATGGTGACGCCATCCGCATCGACGGCGTCGAGCAGCGACATATTGAACTGCCCGGTCACTGCATTACTGCCCAGGAAAGTGGAGCGGAAGCGCACGCCTTCTTCTTCCGCAAAACCGATCACTTCGAAATGGAAAGGCAGCTTTTCGCCGCGTTCATGCAGCTGCTGCACGATGGCGATCGGCAGCAGGATGCCGAGGCGTCCGTCGTATTTGCCGCCATTGCGCACGGTGTCGTAATGCGATCCGGTGATCAAGGTTTTTGCGCCCGGCGCGTCGGACAGATAACGGCCAACCACATTGCCGACGGCATCGATCGTCACGGACATGCCTGACGCGCGCATCATGTCGGCCAGCCGGACGGACGTATGGCGGTGTGCTTCGGTCATGTAAGCACAGGTCAGGCCGTCGGCGTCATCGCTCCATTGCGCCAGATCTTCCGACCATTGCATGATCTGCGGGCCGAACGCCAGTGAGACGCCCAGCAGCTCGTTCAGCCTGATTTCGGCGATGCGGTGAATCTGGCGCAGGCACTCCGCGATTTCATCGCTGCGCTGGTTTTTCAAGCGGCGCGCAAAGGATGCGATGACCGTCTCGCGCGTCAGACCCTGGCCGGTGGGGCCTTTCACCGCAAGGATAAAGGGGAAGCCGAACTTCTCGTTGTAATCGGCATTCAGCTTGTGCAGCGTGGTGAATTCCTCGGGGCTGCACAGATTCAGGCCGGACTTGGCCTGTTCGCTGGTCGATTCGGCGGTCAGCTCACCGGCGATGGCCGCTTTGCCCGCCAGCTCCGGGTGAGCGCGGATCAGGCCAAGCTGCTCATCCAGCGTGGCGGAGGACACCACACCTTGCAAGGCCTGCTTCAGCGCAGTCACCGTGGCAAACGGACGCTGCGACCAGGCCCGCTCCGGAATCCAGGGCGAGTGCTCGTACAGGCCGCGCAAGCGGTCCGCGAAAGCCGCTTGGTCGCAGGTGTTCAGATCGGAGAGAGTCGTCATCGCAAATATCCCATAGTGAACTTACGATCATAGCGCGCCGGGCGCGGAGGCATATAAGCGGCCGAAAATAGCGCTTATACACCTCCTGATTATATGACTGACGGCTCAGGGATCGAGCGGGTCCATCGGGTCGACGCGCATCGACCTCAGCGAAGGATGGAATTCCAGCTCGAATGGCGAATGGCGGAGGCCTATGGTGCCAGGCTCGTAGCCCAGTTCCGCCTGGTTGCGGGCTGCAAACTCGGCGCTTTCGATATAGCGGCTTTGCTCCACGTTGGCGATGATCAGCGCCGGCTGGCTGGCCGGTGCGCCCAGCGCCGCCAGACGCCGAGTGGCGTTGCGCAAGTTGGTCGTTGTATGCCGGGCATACGGTTCGATCACGATACGGTCGGCAGGGATATGGAAACGCTCAATCAGCGCCTTGCGCATTTCCACCGCCTCCACATAGCGCGATCCCCTTGGATGGACCGACGCGCCGCTGACGATGATGAAGGCCACGTCCCCGTTTGCAAAGCGGCTGGCAGCCAGCTGTATGTGCTGCTTGCCCCGCGCGCTCAGCGGAATCAGAGGATTTTCCGGGCCCACACCTGGAATGATCGCTGCCGTGTACTTGTAGCGCTTCCAGTCGATGCTGCGCGCGCGTGCCAGTGCTGCGGTGTTATGCGTCTGGTCGAGAGGTTCGAAGTCGACTGCCTCATGCCGCTCGCTGACGTCGATCAGCGCGATGGCCAGCGCGAGGCTTGGGTCCAGGCTGACAGCGGGATCATTCTTCCCGGCGTCGGCAAGGCTGATAGCGTCCGCCACCAGCGCCTTGAATTCCGCCGTGCCAGGTTTCTCGACCGGGCCATCGATGGTCGGGTAGCGCGGCTGATTGCCGAATCCATAGACCTGTAAGATGGTATTCAGGCCGCGCAGCTCGCGCTTTACTTGCGCTGTGGCGCCATCGTCGGCCATGCCTTGCCGGCCCGGCGACGCTGCTGCCACCGCATCCATCTCCGCTTCGCTCCAGGCGGCGGCCAGCAGCAGGCATTTGGGCGCCTGCTCGCAGGCGTTCATGCGCTTCTTGCGGCCGTCCAGAAGCGGGGTGAGGCCGGCCGGCGGTTGTGCCGCGCCGGACAGCATCGGGAACAGCCGGTTTGCCAGCAGCGACCAGTGCTGGTTCGCCACGGGAGCCGCATGCAGGGGGAGGGCGAAGGCAAGCGCCGCGGCAAGAGTGATACGTTTGTTCATGGACTTCACCACGCCTTGCTCACGACGAAGCGTGCGCTGCGTCCGAACACCGGGCGGCCGTAGATCGCCGTGGCGCTGCCCTGGCCTGCCAGAGTATCGGTACGCGTGTTGCCTTCGGTGAGGCCTTTGGCGTTCGTCAGGTTGTCGCCGGTGAGCTGGAACTG
The DNA here is from genome assembly GCF_052113985.1 of Pseudoduganella sp. RAF53_2. Taxonomy (NCBI): domain Bacteria; kingdom Pseudomonadati; phylum Pseudomonadota; class Betaproteobacteria; order Burkholderiales; family Oxalobacteraceae; genus Pseudoduganella; species Pseudoduganella sp. RAF53_2. Next base: position 3,830 of record NZ_JBFRDW010000448.1, read on the forward strand.
CCATTGTCCGTGCGTTACGGTGACGCCTGCGCCCAGCGAGTGGTAGGAAGGCAGTTCGGTCGCATTGAAGAAGTCCACATAGCGCTTGCCGGTGTAGGCAAAGCTGCCGTACACGTCGACCTGGTTATTGCCCATGCTGAAGGCGTAGCTCGGGCGGATATTGCCGAATACTTTGGGCTCGCGGATGATCTGGTTGCCGACCACTTGCGACGGATCGGCGCCGGTGGAACTCACGAAGTTGCGGTRCTGCGGGTCCTGAATGGTCAGCGACGCATTGAGGACGAAGCGATCGGTCACATACCAGGCGCCATCGGCTTCGGCGCCTTTGACGACGGCCTTGCCGAAGAACGGCACGGTCTGGTCATTGCGGCCGGTGACCGGATTGAAGGCCACGAAGGATGCGTTGAGCGGATCGAATTGCGTGTAGAAGCCCGTCACGTACAGGTAGGACTTGCCGAACGTCGTCTTGAAGCCGGCTTCATACTGGTTGGCCTTGGTGGTCAGCACCAGCGGATCGACCGAGGCCGCGACCTGCATGGACGGCGGAATTTCGAGGTGGGATGCGCGGACATAGCCACCGATGCTGCTGGTGAAGTCGTAGTTCGCACCCGCCGTCCAGTTGGTGGTGTGCGGTTTGTAGGTGTGGGACTGGCGGTCGCCGGTAAAGGCGCGCGTGGCATCGTCAGCCAGGGTGTTCTTGTCGCCCAGGTTGGCCTGCTTGGTCAGCAGGGCGTAGCCGTCGTAGTGATAGCGTTCGGCGCGCACACCCGCATCGAGACGCAGACGGTCGGTAACTTCCCAGGTGTCGTTCAGGTACAGTGCCCCCATTTTTGCGTGCACATCGCCCTGGTTCAGCGTGGTGCTGTAGCGCAGAACGCCATTGTCCGTCACGGAGCCCAGCACGGCGCCGGAGGYGGAATAGGCCAGCAGGTCGAGTGTACGCGGCTTGCCCTGCACTTCGATCAGCATGTCGTTGTAGACGGAAATGCTGGTCTGGCCATAGCTGCTGCCGTAGAAGCCTGCTTTCACGTCGTGGTTGCCAAGGCCCGTCTGGAAATTACGCGTGACGTTGATGTCCACCTGATTCGAGCGGAAGTCCGAGCCTGCTGCGCGGTATTGTCCCTGCATGACCAGGCCGGAGGCGGATGCCGGATCATAGACCTGGCTGCCATTACTGCCAGCGATGGCATAGCCCAGGTGATCGACCGCGCCAAAGGCCGTTTTGGAAGCGGCGAGGAAGCCGTTGGCGAAGCTCTTCGCGTCGGCCGGGTTGGAAGTCGAATAGAA
>NZ_JBFRDW010000449.1:0-5114 GCF_052113985.1 Pseudoduganella sp. RAF53_2
CACTACACCACTACACCAGCGCCACGGATCACGATATTTTCAACATTCTTGATCACGATGCCGGAAGGCAGAGTGCTACCAGTGGTCTTCTTGTCCAGCAGAACCAGGGTGTCGGAACCTGCGCCGCCGTCGACGGAGTCCAGAGCATTCAGGGAATCGTCGGTTGCGGTAGCGTTGCCGATAACAGCATTGTAGGTATCGTTGCCGTTGGTGCCGGTCAGGGTGTCAACGCCGGTGGTCAGGTTCGAGGTGGTGCTAGGGATCGAGCCACTCACCACGGTGTCCACAGCAGCCAGCACGTTAGCCTGGTAAGCGGCTACGTCGGTGGTTGCGGTTACGTCCTTCAGCAGGCCGGTTGCGGTTGCAACGGCAGCAGCGGTGGAGTAAGCGTTGATCTTTTCTGGAGTATCCAGAGCAGCGGTGAAAGCGGAAGCAACTTTCTGCTTGTTCAGCACAGCTTGTGCGTCCAGCAGACCTTGCGGGGTGGTGTTGCTCAGAGCACCTTCAGCGATAGCCAGAGCGGCGTCAGCGCGGCTCAGAGCACCCGAAGACAGGGCGTTGTACCAGAAGTCCCAGCCTGGGCCCAGGTCAGGGGTGCGGCCGATAACGTTCTGGAATACGGAAACCAGGAACTTGGAGATACCGATTGGGGAGTTGTCGGAGCCGTACAGGGCTTTGGACTCGTCCGAGGAAGCGAAGCTGTTAACCAGTTTGCTCAGGGCCGTGGTGCCAGCTTTGTCAGCTTGAACAGCAGCGTTCAGGGCGGTGATGTCCTTCGGTGCGCCGATGGAGTTCAGTTGAGCGGTGAAATTCTGCAGACCGAAGTAGTCAGCAGGACGGCCGAAATACGATACGTACAGTTGTTCAACAATTGCTACGTAGTCTTGTGCTGCCATGATATTTCCTTATAAAGGTGGTTTAAACCAAAGTTCTGCCGTCCTAGTAYAAACAGCGCTGTCTGCAACTTGGACACTTTTTTGCAGAAGTGCGAAGTATATTGCCACACTAGGGATGTGATGTTGTGACGGCCATCACAAAACTCATCTTTTTGTGGCGGAAACCACGGTTTTTTACACAATGTTGCAGGAGGTTTGCTTAATAAGCGGGCAAACTCAGCCAATTTGATATTTTTGGTGAGAATTTGATACTGCCAAAAGACAAGCAATTCTTATAAAAAAACGCAGGCAATTTGCCTGCGTTTTTAATTCCGATTTAATCGGATTATCTCTTCCAGGTCGTCCCGCCGACCACAGTCACCCCTGGATAAGCGGTGTTTTTGAAGACATATCCGGCCTCTTCAGCGTTAGGTCCRGACAGATAGCCGCGGATCTGGGTAGCTGAGCTGGCGCTGTTGGTCATAAGACCCTGATAATCGACTACGCCCTTTCCTGAAATATCGTACTTATCTTTGCCGGACGAAACTGACAAACCCGTCGTAAATGTCCTATCAACAAAGTTAATATTCAACTGTCCCGAATCCACATTGGCGCGGGCCTCGCTGCCGTTTGATTTCTGGACATACGCCTCACTGTTAGCCAGCGCAAATCCAACGATACCTTCCGTAGGCATGACGAGCGTTGCCCCCTTCATGCGTGCCACGGCATAGTCACCGACAAACTGCGGCGTATCAGTATTGTTGTTCTTGATTGACGCGGGCATCACGCCTTGGCCAGCGACGATACTCCAGCGCCCCCAAAACACTTCCTGTGGCTTCGGCGGCGCCGGTGTTGGATCGGTAATGACCACAGGAGGAGGCGTCACGATCGGCGGTGGTGTAGGCGTTCCATTATCCGCCCCGGAAGAAGGCGGCGTTCCGGCACCCACAGGGCGCACTGCATTCAGCGACAGTGCGGTGCGCTCTGGATCAAGGTTTACTTGCGCCGGCCCTAGCGCGCTGCCTTGGGTCACTTTGCCAACCGGCTCGTCGGAACGAGGTTTCTCGTTCTGATCAGGCGACAAAGATGGATTATTCAGCAATTGCGGCGCCGTCTGGCCGCGGCGTACCTGCAACAGCATCCCCGCTTGGCCGGCAAACAATTCGCGGCTCGCATTGCCCTCGCAAGGACCGACGCCCTCACTGGAGCAGCCAGCGGCGAACGGGCTCATCACGACACCACCAGAAACCACCACCACACGCGAAGTCTGCTGGTCGGTGTATACAATAAAGTCGGTACCGCGCACGCCGATGGCGGCGACAGGTGTATTGAAGCGGAAGTTCTGACGTGCCTGCTTGACGGCCTTGCCGGAAATGGCACGGGCCACACCCTGGCTCAACTCCAGCTTCACATGCGTATTGGACGGGTTGGCCTTATCGACCCGATAAGTTACCACGCGCGCTTTGCTGTTCGGGCGCAGAATCAGGAAGCCCTCATCCGTGGTCTTCATATAAACATAACCATCGGCGCCGGTCGTGACCTCATCGCCCTCTTGCACAGCGGCATCAACCACGGCAGCGTGATTGGCAAGCTGGACTTGACCGGTCACGAATATGACGCGGCCGGCCTCGCCGCCCCAGGCCAGGGAAGCGGTCAGCAACAAGCCTGCGCCGATGATATGGTTGCGTAGCATAAATTTCTCCTTATGCTGTATTGTCCGCTCTAACGATGAAAAGTCTGTGACTGCCATCACATCTTACATCTGTTACAGATCGTTACTGACAAAGCCCTACATTTTACTGCATGGGGAGTCATGCGGTTATACTAGCAATTTATTCACTACTGTATTCCGCCTGCAACACTGCATACCGGCGCGCCGGCTGACACCTCCATGACGATTCCGGTTAATCTCCGCGCCACCCTTGCTCCCGCCGTACTATTGCGAAGTCTGATCGCCACCGCCGCTGTAGCGCTGTGCGTTTTGCCGCAGTGGCAGGCTGCGCCAAACTGGATGCACGTGGGCGACGAATGGCTGCGCGATCAATTTATCCGGATGCAGGCCCAGGAGAAAGACGAGGACCGCATCCTCGTTGTGGATATCGACGAATCAAGTCTGGCGGACCAGCCCTGGCCATGGCCACGGTCACACATAGCCGACTTGATCGAGCAATTGCTGGAGGACGGCGCCAAGGGTGTCGCGCTCGACATCATGATGGAGAAGCCCGTCGATGCCGGTGGCGACACACGCATTGAAATGCTCGCCAAGCACGGCCCCGTTGTGCTTGCCCAGATGTTCGATTATGCACCGCGCAGCACGCCATTGATGACCGGACAGCTTGGCGGCGGCGTGCCGACCACCACCCAGGCTGGCGCCGTACCCGCAAGCGGTTATATTGCCAACCATGCCGGACTGGCTGGGTCCCACCACTTCGGCAACATCGGCTTCATCCCTGACCCTGACGGCGTACTGCGCCGCGTGCCCATGGCTACCTGGTTCGGCGGCCAGCTCTACCCTACCCTGTCGCGTGCGCTGCTTGATTGCTGCAGCGGCCCCAAACCGCAAGAGCTGTCCGGAGGACTGGTGCGGGTCCCTTACTCGCGCACCTTGAATTCCTTTGTGGTCGCCAAGGCAGGCGATGTGCTGGCGGGCCGCGTACGGCCGGAGGATGTGGCGGGACGTCTGGTGCTGATCGGCTCCTCCTCGCTGAGCATTGGCGATCGTGTCGCAACGCCGTTGAATGAATCAACCGCCGGACTGCTGGTGCACGCCGCCATGCTCGAAGGCCAGTTGGACGAACAGGCGGGCTTAGCCCCCAAGCCCTGGCCAGGACGCCTGATGGCTATCCTGTTTACGTTAAGCGTGGTGCTGTTCGCCAGCTACACCTTGCCGCGCCTTTCTGCCGCCATCAATGCGCTGCTGCTGGCAGGTACATCGCTGGCCTGGCTGGCATTGGCCTACGTTTTGGCGCCGCATGATCCCATGTTTGCGCCCGCCGCGCCACTGCTGTCGAACCTATTCCTGCTGGCCGTAGCCGTGCCCTTCCACTGGCAGCAGGCCCAGCAGCGATCACGCCAGCTGCTCGGCACCTTGCGCCAATACGTGGCAAAAGCCGTGGTGGACGAACTGCTGCGCAGCGACATGAAAGACCCGTTGGCGCCACGCCTGCTGCAAGTCACTACCCTGATTGCGGACATGCAAGGCTACACCTCGCAAGTCGAATCGCTCTCGCTGGATGAAGCCGCGCGCCTAACCACCGATTTCCTCGATTGCCTGACTCGTCCCGTGCTGGAAAAACAAGGTACGCTGGACAAGTTCACCGGCGATGGCCTGGTGGCATTCTGGGGCGCGCCGCTGCCCAACGAAGAACACGCCGACCTGGCACTGGATGCAGCACACATGATCCTGAAGGAGGTAGCGGAATTTAGCCGCCGCCGCGGCGAGAAGGGCTTGCCGCCACTGCGTGTACGCATCGGCATCGAGAGCGGCGCCGCCATGGCGGGCGACTATGGCACCAGCTTCCGCAGCATCTATACTGCTGTGGGCGACAGTGTTAACACCGCTTCCCGTCTGGAACAGGCCGCGCGCGACTATCCCTATGATGTCATCATTGGCGAAGGAACGGTTGCGAACTCGCGCCGCCATCGCTTTCTGCCTCTGGGCGAACGCCATCTGCGCGGGAAGGAAAAAACGATTCGCGTCTATACATTGGAGCCGCAGGCATGATGAAGCGCCACTTGCCCTGGCTCACCGCGCTGCTGCTGGCAAGCTCGGTCCACGCGTCGCCACCCGACGCAGCGCTTGAAGCGGTTGCAGCCGACCCTGCCCCGGCAGCGCCCACATACGCCCCCGTTAAACAGGAGGAGCTGTATCGCGCTGGCCTGCAAGCCGTCGCCGAGGGACGCCTGGAAGATGCAGCCGTTTTGCTGGAGCGTTTTATCGAACAGGAGCCGCGCCACGCCGGCGCCTTCCTGGAACTCGCCATCACATACTGCGAGCTGGGCAACGCCACCGAAGCCGAGCGCCTGTTCAAGACCGTGGAGGAACGCTTCGATCCTCCACCAGGCATCACGGAGGTAATTGCCTCGCACCGCGCCGCGGGCTGCAAGGTGCGCACGATTCGCCCCGCGTCCTGGCTAGTGAGCGCAGGCCGCGGCCGCGACTCGAACGTCAATCAGGGCGCCAGCGATTCGAATTTCACGATCGGCACCGGCAGTAATCAGACCGACCTGGAACTGTCG
>NZ_JBFRDW010000450.1:0-5105 GCF_052113985.1 Pseudoduganella sp. RAF53_2
CGCCAGCGCATCATGGCCGCTGCGTTTGATGGTGTCGATCACGGCGACGGTGGGCTGGGCTTGTCCGCGGTCGCCGCCGTTCAGGTTCGCCAGATAGCCTTTCACCAGCGCGGCCGATTCGAGGTCCACGTTCAGCACGTCCCGGCTGTCCTTCAGCGATTGGATCTTCGCGTCCAACTCCGCCTCACGCGCACTGGCCGCTTCCTGCTTGCCTACATCGTGCGCCACGATCTGCCCGACCTGAATGCCGTTCGAGGCCTGCACACGGATCGTCTGCCCATCGAAATTTGCCGGCAGCCCGCCGATCTCCAGCTCAGTCATCCCCGCCTTCACCGGCGCACTACGCTCCACCGTCGCACTGCCCGAGTACAAGGTCACGCCCGTGATCGGCGCATTGTCCGCACAGGCGTAGTCATGGAATGCAAAAGACAAAGTCAGCGCGGCGGCGATGCGGGTCAAGTTCATGGCTTATCAATAGAATAAGAAAGCCTGATCTTGCGGCGCAATCAAACGCTTGTCAATTTATCGTTCACGCACGTCTCGGCCACCAGGCCGGTGGCGCTTAGCCGTCGTTGAGCAGATAGTCGCCGTCGATGCGGGCCGTGCAGGCGCGGACCAGGTGTTTTACGGCCCACGCTGACAGTTCTTCATTCGACAGATGCAGGTAGCGCTTGTTGGATTCGGCGATGACCGGCATCGAACCGAGAATCGTCGGCACGTCGGCGACAGGAATGCGCTGGCGTTCCAGCAGCAGGAACTTGAGCAGCACCTTCACTGCATATTCCGCGTTGCGCTTCGGATCGCCGGACAGGAAATCCAGGCGGCGGCGCGCGCGCTGCAGCGCCGGGCCGACATCTTCAAACACTGCACCGTGGCCGGGAATCACAACGCGCACGTCGAGGCCAGCGATCAGGTCCAGCGTAGCGCCGGCTTCCGCAAACCCCTCTTCGCCTTCCAGTTCAGGGAAGATCACGCCAAAGCCATTCCACCACAGCGCATCGGCGGAGATCAGCACCTTCTCCTGCGGGCAGTAGAAGATGACGGAATGCGCGTGATGGCCCGGTGCGCCAAGCACCTGCCATTCCAGATCGCCCAAGGTCAGCGTTTCGCCCGGCGTAATCACGCCGTCGATGGTGAAGCGCTCGCACTGCTGGCCGGTGGCCTTGAAGGACAGCGCCTCTTCATCCCAGCGCCGCACCTTGTCTTCCTCGGCAGCGGGAATAAAGGTGTTACATCCAAAATGCGCCTGCAGTATGGCGTTTCCGCCACAGTGATCCGAGTGCAGGTGCGTGGTGAACAGACGATCGAGATGACGGCCGTGCAGCGCATGGCGCACCAGCGCCAGCGTCTGATCGCGGTGCGTGTAGTAGCCGCTGTCGATCAGCGCCGTGTCGTTACGGCCCAACAGAAGCACATTGTTAGCGGAAAGCCATCCACGTTCAAACACCTGGATGGAGCTGGGAAGTTTCGTCATTACTCGAAGTCGATCAATTGCTCGCGGCGGCGGATTTCAGCCCAGACAGCACGCTTGAATGCGTCATCCGCCCCCGACCAGGCGACGATTTCGTCGATGGTGCGCAGGCAGCCTTCGCAAAAACCGGTATCGCGGTTCATCTTGCACAGGCTGACGCAGGGGGAAGGCACCGGCGAGGCCAATTCAGGCGCGCCAGGCGGCAGATCAGTGTTCATTACACGGCAGATTTGGATAGTCAAGCCGTATTCTATCGCAGTGCAAAAAAATGGGGACGCAACACAAATTTCGCGATTCCTGAAATTGTGTTGCGTCCCCATTTTTTTGCGACGCGATATACTGTGATCAAACAGATGGCAAGCGGCAAGCCACCGGAGTGCCGAGGAGATGCGGTAACAGCAGCACTGTTCCAACCTGAACTCCGAGGTGCATATGAAACTCGACTATCGATGGTTGTCCCGTGTCCGCAAACGAGCAAGCGATTTGCTGCACGTCCACATGCCGTCCCACGGGACCGCGCAATTCATCAACGGCGAATTCCGCAACAGAGCGGGCGCCCGCAGTTACAAGCTCTACATCCCCAGCACATTCACCGGCGAGCCGATGCCGCTGCTGGTGATGCTGCACGGCTGTACGCAAGATCCCGACGATTTTGCCACCGGCACGCAAATGAATGCGGTGGCCGAAGAACGGCGCTGCATCGTCGTCTATCCCGCGCAATCGGCCAGCGCCAACCACACGCGCTGCTGGAACTGGTTCAGCGCACTGGATCAGAAACGCGGACAGGGCGAGCCCTCCAYCATTGCCGGCATCGCACGGCAGGTGATGGCGCGTTATCCGGTCATGAAAGGCCAGGTGTATGTGGCGGGACTATCGGCCGGCGGCGCAATGGCCGTCATTGTGGGCACGCTGTATCCTGAGCTGTTCTCCGCAGTCGGCGTGCATTCCGGCCTGCCTTTCGCATCGGCACGCGACCTGCCGTCGGCACTGAGCGCCATGCGGCGCGGCGCATCGAGCGCGCGTGAGGCCAACAGCGCGGGCCAGCCCATCATCGTCTTCCACGGCGACCAGGACCGCACCGTGCACCCTGTGAACGGCGAAGAGCTGATCGCGCAGGGCTTGCGCAGCCATCCGCTGGGCGGCAGTGCCAATCCCGCGCGCCTTGCGGGACGCGTGCCCGATGGCCACGAGTTCACGCTGACCGCGCACTGGCTGGAAGATGGCTCACCGCTGGGCGAGCACTGGGTGATTCATGGCGCAGGCCACGCCTGGTCCGGCGGCAGCGAGGCTGGCAGCTACACGGATGCGCGCGGGCCGGACGCCAGCCGCGAAATGATGCGCTTCTTCAGCGCCATCAGCGGCGCGAACGCTCGAAATGCCACTTCATCAACAGCACACAGAGCGCAAGCACAAATGTGATGCCATTGGCGAGGATCACGGGCCAGGCGTTCATCGCGATGCCATAGAAAAGCCACAGCAATACACCGGTGCAGAAGATCAGGTACATCCCTGTGGAGATACCCTCGGCGTGGCGCTGGCGCCATACCAGCCATACCTGCGGCACGAAGGCGAATGTGGTGCAAAAGGCCGCGATATAGCCAAGCAGGTCGACGTCAGACGGCATCCGGCGCTTTCAGGCTGGCGATGTGGGCGCGCAGGCAGGACGGGCACCAGCAGCCCACGGCATCGGCGCCCGGCACCGGGACGGTGGCCGGCTCGAAGGTGCACCAGCACGGCGTTTCATCCGCCGCGCCGGTGGGCTTCACCTCGGAATCGGCCATCGCGCAATGGAACTCGGCGCCGCAGCGTTCGCAGATGCTCATGGCGCACCTTCGTCGGGAGGGAAGCCGCGCATGGCCTTGCGCAGCACGTCCATCTGGCCGTTGAAGCGCGTGCAGGCATCGCACACCATCAGGTGCAGGCGCATGCGCGTACGCTCCACGAAACTCAAATCGCGGTCCATGCCTTCGGATACGAGGCGGTGTACCTCGCGGCAGGTTGGTTTCAGGCCGTTACTCATGTTGTTCCAAACCAGTTCAGGTCCAGGCATTCGCGCAGGCGCATGCGCGCCCGGTACAGCAGCACCCATGCATTAGACGTCGTAATCGCCAATTCCTTACAAATTTCTTCGGTTTCCAGTTCCAGCCATTCCCGCATCATGAAAATGCGGGCGGTTTTGGCGGGCARCTTTTCCAGGCACACCTCCAGCACGCGGAAGAAATCCTTCTGCTGCAGCGTAGCATCGGGACTGCCCCAGTCGCGCGGCATATCGCGCGTGTGGCCGTCGCTCACGAACAGCGCGTCGATGGCCTCGTCCTCGGTCTGGCCTTCGTCCGGCTCCAGCTGGCGTTCCCGCGTGGTGGCGCGCAGGTTGTCGATAATCTTGAACTTCAGGATGCCGGTCACATAGGTGCGCAGGCTGGATTGGCCGGCGAAACGGTCCGGCTGCTCAAGCACGGCAAGCAGCGCATCCTGCACCGCATCTTCGGCCAGGGTCTGGTTCCGTAATTGCAATTGTGCGAAACGGACAAGCATTGGCCGCATCGTTTCCAGCTGGCTGTAGAGAGTGTCGGTAGCGCTCATATGCGGGCAGACTAGCGGAACAAACAAAAAATTACAATTGGATGGCCCTATAATGCGCAGCAAATGCGTACCATCCTTTGCTGCATTGCCGTAAAATCGCACAAATATCTTTTCCGGAACCGCCATGACCCATCTTCCTAAAGTAGACCCAGACCAGACTGCTGACCTGAGCGGCGTTGAGCCAAGGATCAAGGCTCAGATTCTGGCCGAGGCACTGCCTTATATCCGCAATTTCCATGGCAAGACCATCGTCATCAAATACGGTGGCAACGCAATGACCGACGAGAACCTGAAGCACGGCTTCGCGCGCGACGTGATCCTGCTGAAACTGGTGGGCATGAATCCGGTCGTGGTGCACGGCGGCGGTCCGCAAATCGATAACGCGCTGAAGAAGATCGGCAAGCAAGGCACCTTCGTGCAGGGCATGCGCATCACCGACGAAGAAACCATGGAAGTGGTGGAGTGGGTGCTGGGCGGCGAAGTGCAGCAGGACATCGTGATGTTGATTAATCACTACGGCGGCCAGGCAGTGGGCCTGACCGGCAAGGACGGTGGCCTGATCCGCGCGCGCAAGATGGCCATGYCGGACAAGGAAAATCCGGGCAAGTTCCTGGACATCGGCTACGTCGGCGAGATCGATGCGATCAACCCGGCCGTGGTGAAAGCCCTGCAGGACGACGCCTTCATCCCGATCATTTCCCCGATCGGTTTCGGCCAGGATGGCCAGGCTTACAACATCAACGCCGACGTTGTGGCGGGCAAGATCGCCGAGATCCTGAAAGCGGAAAAGCTGATCATGATGACCAACATCGCCGGCGTGCAGGATAAGAACGGCAATCTGGTGACCGACCTCTCCGCGCGTGAAATCGACGAGATGTTCGCCGACGGTACGATTTCGGGCGGCATGCTGCCTAAAATTTCGTCAGCTCTGGACGCTGCAAAGTCCGGCGTGAACACCGTGCACATCATCGACGGACGAATTGAACACAGTTTGTTGCTGGAAGTCTTGACCGAACAGGCTTTTGGCACTATGATCCGGTCTCACTAAATT
>NZ_JBFRDW010000451.1:0-5100 GCF_052113985.1 Pseudoduganella sp. RAF53_2
GTGCTATTGGTCGCGTCGGTGTCCGGCAAACTGATCGGCGTGCAGATCGCAGGCCGCATTCTGAAATGGGCGCCAGGCGAGGCGTCGATTATCGGCTGGCTGTTGCAGACCAAGGCGCTGATCATGATCATCTTCGTCAACATCCTGCTGGACAAAGGCATCATCACGAACGAGACCTTTACCGCACTGCTGCTGATGGCAGTCGGCAGCACCATGCTGACTGTGCCTGTGGTGTATCCGCGCCTGCAGCAAGTACGCGAACTGATCTTCCGGGCGGCCTGAAACGCGGGATGTTTGACTGGTTAGCATTCTGATATGCTAATCTCAACGCATCTCACGGAATAATGTGGCCCGACAATGGATATTCTCAGTGCGGTGGAAAATATCCGGCGACGGGCCGAATCCGTCGCGCTTGCCCATCCAGAGCGGCATGACGAAGCGCTGGACCTCGCCGACCTGGCCGAGCTTACCTTTCAGGAGAAGCACAGCGCCTTGCTGTCGGGCCGCGAGACAGCGATCGCAGAGATCGCGGCGCTCAACGCCGAACTCACCGACATGCAAAACGGAAGCTTCTTCGCGCGCCTGTTCCAGCGCGGCGCGGAGCGGCAACTTCGTCTGGAACTGGAGAGCGCCCTGCAGAAGCGCAATCGCTACGACGCAGAGATCGAGCGCGCCAGAGACAGCCAGTTTAATAACGAACAGTCGCGGCGGCGGCTGCTCGATATGTTCGAGTCCTTACGCCGCAACAAGATCGTGCGCAAGGACGCACTGGGCGTATGCCAGGCCGCTGAGGCACTGATGGAAGATCTGAGGAAGAACATTCAGCGCCGTCCCGATTTTGCCAGGAAGTTTGGTGCGAAGAAGCTGCTGGTGCCGATGCGCGAAGCTTTCGATCTGAACGACGCAAACACCTTCCTGTTGCTGGTGCGGCGCGAAATGCAAGCGGTGATGGATGAGCTGTGACCCACAAACATGGCCTGCCCAGCAGGAATCGAACCTGCGACCCTCGGCTTAGAAGGCCGATGCTCTATCCAACTGAGCTATGGGCAGTGCGGTGGGGATTCTCGTAAACGACGAACGGGTTGTCAAGAGACAACCCGCCAGGTGATATGGTCGGAGTACAAGGATTCGAACCTTGGACCCCCTGCTCCCAAAGCAGGTGCGCTACCGGGCTGCGCTACACTCCGATAACGTCATAATACCCCTTGGGAGCAGTTGCCGTCAATGTCAGGACAGCAACTTAGCTTACGCCGCAAGCTGAGTATCGACCTTATCGGCAATGCGGCGTGCCATGCTTTCCGCTTTGGCGGCATCGCGCGCTTCAACCATCACGCGAATCAGCGGCTCAGTACCTGAAGCGCGAATCAGCACGCGGCCCGCATCGCCCAGTTCTTTTTCGACCTTTTCTTTTTCCGCGACCATGGCTGAATTCTTCTGCCAGTCAAAGCCTGCCGGCACGCGCACATTGATCAGGGTCTGCGGGAACAGCTGCAGTTCGCCTGCAATTTCCGACAGCTTCTTGCCCGAGCGCTTCAGCGCGCACAGCACCTGCAGCGCGGAGATGATGCCATCGCCGGTGGTGTGTTTGTCCAGCGCCAGCAAGTGGCCGCTGCCTTCGCCGCCGAGAATCCAGCCCTTCTCCTGCATCACTTCCAGCACGTAGCGGTCGCCCACCTTGGCGCGCGCAAAGCCGATGCCCTTTTCTTTGAAGGCCACTTCCAGCGCCATATTGGTCATCAGCGTGCCGACCGCGCCCTGCACGTCGCCGCGTGCCACGCGATCCATCACCATCACGTACAGCAGCTCATCGCCGTTGTACAGACGGCCGTTGGCGTCGCACATGATCAGACGGTCTGCGTCGCCATCGAGCGCGATGCCCAGGTCGGCGTTGTGCTGCAGGACAGCTGCCGCCATGGCCTTCGGCGCGGTCGCACCGTGGCCTGCGTTGATGTTGAAGCCGTCCGGCTTATTGCCGATCGCGACCACTTCCGCGCCCAGTTCATGGAACACGTGCGGCGCGATGTTGTAGGCARCACCGTGGGCGCAATCGACCACGATCTTCAGGCCGCGCAGGTCTTGCTCGTTGGGGAAGGTGCTCTTGCAGAATTCGATGTAGCGGCCCTGCGCGTCTTCCAGGCGCTTGGCGCGGCCCAGCTTCTCGGAATGCACGCAGCCCATCGGCTGGTCGATCAGGGCTTCAATGTCCAGCTCCACCGCGTCCGGCAGCTTGGTGCCTTGGGCAGAGAAAAACTTGATGCCATTGTCCTGGAAAGGATTGTGCGAGGCGGAGATCACCACACCGGCCGACAGGCGCAACGCGCGCGTCAGGTAAGCGATAGCGGGCGTCGGCATTGGGCCGGCCAGCATCACGTCCACGCCGGCGGCAGCGAAGCCTGCCTCCAGCGCTGCTTCCAGCATATAGCCGGAGATGCGCGTGTCCTTGCCGATCAATACGGTCGGGCGCGCCATGCCGGGCGTGGCCGTCTTGGCCAGCACCTTGCCTGCGGCATAGCCGAGGCGCATCACGAAGTCTGGCGTGATCGGCGCTTCGCCGACCAGGCCGCGGACACCATCGGTGCCGAAATATTTGCGTGCCATTCTTTATCTCATCCTTTTTATTGAGCTGCGTGCCACACTTTTAATGCGTCGACAGTCTCGGCCACATCGTGCACCCTGACGATTTGAGCGCCATGGGCCACCGCGGCCAGCGCGCCGCCAAGGCTGCCGGCCAGGCGCTGCTCCACTGGTTTGCCGGTCACGGCGCCAATCATCGATTTGCGCGACAGGCCCGCCAGCAGCGGCACACCCAGCTCGGCCACCATGCGGCGCCCAGCCTTGAGCAATGCGTAATTATGCTCGACCGTTTTGCCGAAGCCAAAGCCGGGATCGATCCAGATGCGATCCCGCTCAATCCCGGCGGCGGTCAGGGCCGCAATGCGTTCGCGCAGAAAGTCCACCACCTCCTGCACGACGTCATTGTACTCGGGCTTGTCTTGCATTGTTGTAGGATCGTTAAGCATGTGCATAACGCACAACGCACAATCGCTGTCTTTGACGGCTTCAATGGCGCCGGGGGCGCGGAAACCGTTTATATCGTTGATCATGTCCGCGCCGGCCAGTATCGCTTCGCGCATGACTTCCGGTTTATAGGTGTCGACCGAAATCGCCTTGCCGCTGTYGCGCAACGCGAACAGCACCGGTAGCACACGCCGCAGTTCTTCATCCAGCGAGACAGCAGGCGCACCGGGACGCGAGGATTCGCCGCCCACGTCGATGATGTCGACGCCGTCGCGTATCATCTGCTCGGCGTGGTTGATGGCGTAGTCCAGCGTGGCGAATTCACCGCCGTCGCTGAAAGAGTCGGGAGTAACGTTGAGGATGCCCATCACCAGCGCGCGACTGGCGGGGAAATTGAAGCGGCCGAATTTGATTGGGGGCATGCTGAAAACCCGGGACATAAACCCGGTGGCTGCCACATCGTGGCAGCCACCAGCTTCACGCTGGTGGTTCTAAAAAATAAGGGTGAGGATTGCTCCTCACCCTTCGGTAGTGTATCGCGTCGACGCGATCAGGCCGGTGCAGCGACGTTGGAGTTCGGGTTGGCGCCCGGACCGTCACCGCTCGGCTGCTTGCGGATGGTCACGCCGGCTTTTGGCGGACGCGGCTCCTGGCCGGACATGATGTCGTTGATCTGGTCCGCATCGATGGTTTCCCATTCCAGCAGGGCCTTGGTCATCACTTCGACCTTCTCGCGGTTCTCTTCCAGCAGCTTGCGGGCCAGCGCGTACTGGCTGTCCAGGATGTTGCGGATTTCCGCATCCACCTTCTGCTGGGTCGCTTCGGAGATGGTCTTGTTGGTGCCGCCCAGGAAGCCGTCGTTCTGGGTATCTTCATACACCATCACGCCCAGCGCATCGGACATACCGAACTTGGTGACCATCGAACGTGCCAGCTTGGTGGCGCGGGCGAAGTCGTTGGAAGCGCCGGTGGACATCTGGCCCACGAAGATCTCTTCCGCGATACGGCCGCCGAACAGGATGGAAATCTCTTCCAGCATCTTGTCCTTGTAGCCCGAGATATTGTCGTGCTCAGGCAGCTGCCAGGTCAGGCCCAGCGCCCAGCCGCGCGGCATGATGGTGACCTTGTGCACCGGGTCCGCTTTCGGCAGCAGCTTCGCGACCACGGCGTGACCGGATTCGTGGTACGCCGTATTGCGGCGCTCCTCTTCGCGGATGATCATGGACTTGCGTTCCGGGCCCATGAAGATCTTGTCCTTCGCATCTTCGAAGTCCTGCATATCGACCAGACGCTTGGAACGGCGGGCGGCAAACAGCGCTGCCTCGTTGACCAGGTTGGCCAGGTCGGCGCCGGAGAAGCCCGGCGTACCGCGGGCAATGATGTCCGCTTTCACGTCGGTACCGATCGGCACCTTGCGCATGTGGACGTTCAGGATCTGTTCGCGGCCGCGGATGTCCGGCAGGCCCACCGACACTTGACGGTCGAAGCGGCCCGGACGCAGCAGCGCCTTGTCCAGCACGTCGGCACGGTTGGTCGCGGCAATCACGATCACGCCGGAGGAAGCCTCGAAGCCGTCCATCTCAACCAGCAGCTGGTTCAAAGTCTGTTCGCGTTCGTCGTTACCGCCGCCCATGCCGGCGCCACGATGGCGGCCAACAGCGTCGATCTCGTCGATGAAGATGATGCAAGGCGAATGCTTCTTGGCGTTCTCGAACATGTCGCGCACGCGGGATGCACCCACGCCGACGAACATTTCAACGAAGTCCGAGCCGGAAATCGAGAAGAACGGCACCTTGGCTTCGCCTGCGATGGCGCGCGCCAGCAGGGTCTTACCGGTACCTGGAGGGCCAACCATCAGCACGCCGCGTGGAATACGGCCGCCCAGTTTCTGGAACTTGGTCGGGTCTTTCAGGAAGTCGACGATCTCCGACACTTCCTCTTTCGCTTCGTCGCAACCTGCCACGTCGGCAAAGGTCACGGTGTTATTCGTTTCATCGAGCATGCGCGCCTTCGACTTACCGAAGGAGAACGCGCCGCCCTTCCCTCCGCCCTGCATCTGGCGCATGAAGAACACCCATACAC
>NZ_JBFRDW010000452.1:0-5090 GCF_052113985.1 Pseudoduganella sp. RAF53_2
GGCCAGGATAGGTTTCGAAGTGCCAGGTGACCGAATCGGTGCCGTTGGTGAACTCGATGGTTTCGCCATCGGTCACATTGATGCTGTGCGTCGCGGCAGTCACCGCGATCTGGCGATCGGCGCTGCCGGCAGGGGCGATACGGCCGTAGTCGCCGACGGTGCCGGTGAGGCTATGGGCGAAGGCGGCGCCGGAGATGGCGGCGAGGGAAAGGGCGGCGAGAGCCAGTTTCAGGTTTTTCATTTTGTTCTCCTAAGAGGTTGGTCAGTGTGCGTCGAAGGAGTCAACACGGATTTCGCAATGGACCGCGCCGACAACACAGGCATGATAGCATAACGATCGTTATTTAATCGCGGAGGCCTTATGAAGATGCTTTACTTGCAAGATCTGGAGCCGGGCCAAAAGTACCGTTCCGGCAAATTGACTGTAAGCGCGGAGCAGATCAAGGCATTCGCCGCCGAGTTCGATCCGCAGCCTTTTCACCTGGACGAGATGGCGGCAAGGGACACGATCTTTCGTGGCCACGCTGCGAGTGGCTGGCATACGGCGGCGCTGACCATGCGCCTTCTGGTGGATAGCGAGTTTCGTCCGGCTGGCGGTATCGTTGGTGCGGGATTCGAAGAGTTGAAGTGGCCGTTGCCGGTGCGTCCCGGCGATGCCTTGCACGCCGAATTCGAGGTTCTTGAAGTGCGCGCTTCGAAATCGCGTCCGGAGCAGGGCATTGCCAAGGTTCGCGGCACCACGTTCAATCAGGAAGATCAGGCGGCACAAGTGTTTGTCGCCAATCTGATCGTGCAACGCAGGAGTGAGTCATGAACGAGTTTGTAAAGCGCGTGCTGGATGCGCATGGTGGCCTGGCGCGGTTCAGGCAGTTCAATACGGTGCAGGTGGATGTGGTCAGCGGCGGTGGTTTGTGGCCGCTGAAAGGACTGATCCAGGATTCGAACACGCGCACCATGACCGTCGCGTTGCACGAGGAATTTGCCTCCGTGACGCCGTTCGGACAGCCGAACTGGCGCACCAATTTCCGGCCCGAGCGGGTGGCAATCGAAACCCTTGATGGCGAAGTGGTGAAGGAGTTGAGTGATCCGCGCGTCAGCTTCGATGGCCACACAATGAATACGCCGTGGAATCCGCTGCACCGCGCCTACTTCAACGGCTACGCGATGTGGACCTATCTGACGTCGCCGTTCTTCCTGGCCATGCCAGGCTTTGAAATGGAGGAGATCGCGGCGATCGAAGAAGATGGCGAACAATGGCGCGGCCTGCGCGTGCGCTTCCCCAAACATATCGCCAGCCATTGCGAGGTGCAGGACTTCTATTTCGGGCCGGACCTGCTATTGCGCCGGCACGACTACCAGGTTGATGTTGCAGGTTCGTTCCCCGCAGCGCAATACATCGACGGCCACATCGAAGTCCAGGGCCTGATGATGCCAACCCGCCGCCGGGCCTACCTGCGCGGGCCGGACATGAAAGCGGTGCGCGATTTGCTGATGGTATYGATCGACTTCGAAGGCTACGTCTTCACCTAAGCGCGCCAGATCCTCCCCAGAAGCTTGATGCGGCGGGTGTGACGCCGAAACGTCAGTCGTTGACCAGGGCTTTCACTGCTTCGACGATGAGATTGCGCACTGCGGCGGCCGGCAGGTGAGGCAGGCAGCCTTCCGGCGAGCCTTCGCTGCCGATACTCGCCATCTTCAGCACCAGCAGCAGCACCTGCTCCGGCGGGAAGCGTTTGGTGACGATACCGGCTTCCTGAGCGCGCACAATGGCCGCGACTTTCGTTTGCATGGCCTGCTGTTCGATTGCAGACGCGTGTTCCGGTGCGCTGCGCTCCAGCGTGCGCCATAAATTCAGTTTGATGAGATCGGGACGGCTCCGTCCCAGATCAAACAGCCGGCCCGCATACTCTGGCAGGTTATTGGCGTCAATCGGAACACCTTCGAGGACTTCGCTGATGATGGACTCGAACACGGCGTCAAACAACTGTTCCTTATTGCCGAAGTAGGCGTACAGCATGGCCTTGTTGCAGCCGGCAGTCGCGGCGATGCGGTCCACGCGTGCGCCAGCGATGCCGAATTGTGCGAATTCGGCCGTGGCGGAGGCGAGGATTTTTTTGCGGGTTTCTTCTGCGTTTCTGCTCATCCCGGAATTCTAAACAACCGGTTGGTTGACATCAACCGAACAAGCGGCTATCTTATAACCAACTAGTTAGTTAATTACGGAGAGATTAATGAAACAGCAAGTTGCACTGATCACAGGCGCCTCGTCCGGAATGGGTAAGGATTTCGCGCTGCGCCTGATTGACGAGGGATACGTCGYCTATGGCGCCGCCCGCCGTGTCGAGCGCATGCAGGAAATCCGCGATGCAGGTGGTCGCACACTGAGCATGGACGTTACGGACGACGCATCGCTGGTCGCAGCGGTGGATGAGATCATCCGCCAGCATGGCCGCATCGATGTATTGATCAACAACGCGGGCTACGGTCAGTATGGCGCACTGGAAGACGTGCCAATGGCCGAGGCGCGGCGTCAGCTGGAAACCAATGTCATCGGCCTGGCTCGACTTACCCAGCTTTGCCTGCCGCATATGCGCGCACAGAAGTTCGGCCGCATCTTCAATATCTCGTCCATGGGCGGCAAGTTCGCAGGTCCGTTGGGAGGCTGGTATCACGCTTCGAAATTCGCACTGGAGGCATACTCGGATGCGTTGCGGCTGGAGGTCAAGCCATTTGGCATCGACGTGGTGGTGATCCAGCCGGGCGGTATCGAGAGCGAGTGGGGCGATATTGCGGACGAAGAAGCGGAGCGTTATTCCGGCAAGGGTGCCTACGCGGGACTGGTGGCGAAACTGCGCAAGGCGCAGGCTGCCGTGCAGCCGAAAGTTCCGGCGCCGAGCGTGATTTCTGACTTGATCGTGAAGGCCTTGAAAGCAGGACAGCCAAAGACCCGCTACCACGCAGGCTTTTTGGCTACGCCCATGCTTTTCCTGCGCTTCCTGTTGTCGGACCGGATGTTCGACCGCATGCTGATGCTGGCGCTCAGGTGATATGCAGCACCTTGATCAGCGCCAGGCTGACCACGGTCAGCACGAGCAGCGACAGCACCACGGCCGCGGACACGCGCGGACCGGCACGCAGCACGGCGCGCAGGTCCGTGCCGAGGCCCAGCGCGGCCATCGACACGGTGGTCAGCGCGCCGGAGACGGCCTGGCTGGCAGCCAATACGCCCTGCGGAATCACGCCAAAAGTGCGTAGCGCCATCAGCGACAGGAAGCCGAGGATGAACCACGGCAGCAGGTGGCTGATGGCAGGGCGCGATGCGCCGGCCGTGCTGGCGCGGCCGCGGCGCAGGAAGGGCAGGGCCAGCACCACGGGGCCGAGCATCAGCACGCGTACCAGCTTGACCAGGGTGCCAATGTGAAGGCTCATCATCGACACCGGCGCGGTGGCGGCCAGCACTTGCGGTACCGCGTACACCGTCAGTCCGGCCAGCACGCCGTATTGCATGGGCGAGAGACCCAGCACGCTGTCGAGCAGGGGCAGCGTCTGCACCACGGCCACGCCCAGCACCGCGGTGAAGGCGATGGCGCCTGCCACGTCGCGGCCATCTGCATCGATCACGGGGGCGACGGCCGCAATGGCGGAATTGCCGCAGATTGAGTTGCCGCAGGCGATCAGCACCGCCATTTTGTGCGGCAGGCGCAGCGCGCGGCCGATCGCATAGCTGGCTGCAATCGCCACTGCGACCACACCCGCAATGCCGATCAGCAGGGCCGGGCCACGTTCAGCCAGGCTGCGGGCGCTGACGGAAGCACCCAGCAGCATCACCGCGACTTCGAGCAGGAAGCGTGCGCTGAATTGCACGCCGGGGTCGAAAGTTGGCCACTGTTTGTCGGAGGTCAGCCAGGTACGCACCACGCTGCCCAGCAGGATAGCGATGACCAGCGGCTCCAGCCAGGCATGGCCCAGCAACGCGGCGCCTTCGCGTTCCAGCAGGACGGCGGCGCCGGTGACCAGGCCGCAAATGATTAGTCCGGGAAGCAGTTTCATGGTCGTCTCCAGAGTATTCGTCAGCACATTCTTGTGCCCATGACGATATTTTCGGAGYGATCAATCATTCAGTCCATCTTATAATATTTGAGATTTCATTCGATTGGATTGAACGATGACTCTTGAGCAGCTTCGCATCTTCGTCGCTGTAGCTGAACGCCAGCATCTGACCCAGGCTGCGGACGTGCTGGCACTGACGCCATCGGCGGTAAGCGCTTCCATCCGCGCACTGGAAGAGCGCTATGGCACGCCCTTGTTTGACCGGGTTGGCCGGCGCATCGAAACCAATGCGGCTGGAAGGCTGTTCCTGGTGGAGGCGCGTGCCACCCTGGCCAGCGCTGCAGCGGCCGAACGCGCGCTGGCTGAACTGGCGGACGGCGAGCGTGGTACGCTGCGGGTGCAGGCCAGCCAGACCATTGCGAGCTATTGGCTGCCGCCGCTGCTGGTCGCCTTCCGGGCGCGCCATCCACGCATCGATATCGAACTGGAAGCGGGCAATTCGCACAGCGTGGCGCGTGCAGTGCTGGAAGGCGAGGCGGAACTGGGTCTGGTGGAAGGATTGGTCGAGGCTCCCGACCTGCATATCAATCAAGCGGGCAGCGACCGTATCGTGGTTGCGGTCACGCCGCAGCATCCGTGGGCGCAGAAAAAGCGCCTGAGTGCGGCCGAGTTGCAGAAGGGCGAATGGGTGATGCGCGAGCAGGGTTCCGGTACGCGTTCGGCGCTCGAAGCCATGCTGGCGGAGCATGGCGTGCAGACGCCGCAACTGCAGGTGGCGCTGACGCTGCCGTCGAACGAGGCGATGCGCTCCGCCGTGCTGGCGAATGGCGGCTATGCGGCGGGCGTGTCAGAACTGGTGGTGGCCCCCTATCTGGACGCAGGATTGCTGGTGCGGGCGCCGGTCAAGCTGCCGCCGCGCGGCTTCTACCTGCTGCGCCATCGCGCGCGTTACCGCAGCAAAGCGGCACGCGCGCTGGAAGAGGTGCTTGCGAGCGCTCAGCCCTGATACAGTGGGTTCTCGCGCACGAACACGCGTACGC
>NZ_JBFRDW010000453.1:0-5079 GCF_052113985.1 Pseudoduganella sp. RAF53_2
AGATAGGCCAGCGCGCAGATCGCGAACATGATCATATAGCCGGTGTAGATCTGGCCCAGCGCGCCGTAGTAGTCGAACAGCCAGCCGCCGATCTTGGACATCAGCACGCCGCCGATACCGCCGGCCATACCACCAATGCCGACCACCGATGCCACCGACTGCTGCGGGAACATGTCCGACACCGTGGTGAAGATATTGGCCGACCACGCCTGGTGCGCCGACGCCCCCACGCCGATCAGCAGCACCGGAAGCCAGAAGCTGATGTGGCCCAGCGGCTGCGCCAGCAGCACCACCAGCGGGAAGAAGGCGATTGCCAGCATGGCTTTCATACGGCCGTCGTAAGCGTTGTCGCCGCGCTTCATGAAGTAGGCCGGGAACCAGCCGCCGCCGATACTGCCGACCATGGTCATGCTGTACAAGACGGCCAGTGGCAGCACGATGTCTTCCTTGCCCATGCCGTACTGCGCGGACAAATACTTCGGAAGCCAGAACAGGAAGAACCACCACACGCCGTCCGTCATGAACTTGCCAAATACGAAGGACCAGGTCTGGCGATAGCCCAGCAGCTGCATCCAGCTCAGCTTCGCGCCGCCCACAGCGGCCGGCTTGGCGGCTGGTGCATCGCTGCGGATATAAGCCAGTTCCTCAGCGGACATGCGCTTCTGGCGATCGGGCGTATCGAAGAAGATCAGCCACGCAATCATCCACAGGAAACCGATGGCGCCAATGATGACGAAGGCCGCCTGCCAGCCCCAGTACAAGGCGATGACCGGCACGGTCAGCGGCGCCAGAATGGCGCCCACATTGGCGCCCGAGTTGAAGATGCCGGTAGCGAAGGAGCGTTCCTTCTTCGGGAAGTATTCCGCGGTGGCCTTGATCGCGGCCGGGAAGTTGCCCGACTCGCCGATCGCCAGCACAGCACGTGCGAGCATGAAGCCGGCAATCGAAACCGGCACCGCAGCAATGCCTACCGCACCGAGAATGGAAGCAATGCCCGCACCCAGCGGAATTGCCATCGCATGCATGATCGCGCCCAGGGACCAGATGACGATCRCCAGCACAAACGCTGCGCGCGTGCCCATGCGGTCGACCACGCGGCCGGCAAACAGCATGGAAATCGCATAAACGAACTGGAAGACGGCCGTGATATTGGCGTAATCGGTATTCGACCAGCCGAATTCCTTGGACAGATCAGGCGCCAGCAGGCTCAGAACCTGGCGGTCCAGGTAATTGACCGTGGTAGCGAAGAACAGCAGACCGCAGATGGTCCAGCGGTACTTGCCGACTGCCTGTGCAACGGGCGCGGCCTTGTCGGCGGCGGTCTCCAACTTCCCAATCACTTGTTCGTTCATGGTGTCACTTATATAGGTGTAATCGTTGACGCTGCCGGTCTCCACGGTAGCTTGTACGTCATCGTACAACCGAAACCACCCCAACGCAAGAAATAATCAATTGGCCTGACCAATTGCAGTTTTGGACTAGCCAGATGATCCAACTTCTGCCATACTGCCAGTCATCAGACAACCTCATTGCGCAGGACAAAAAATGACTCTCACCCCACGCCGCATTCGCATGCACGAGAACGACAACGTCGCCATCGTGGTCAATGACGGCGGACTTCCTGCCGGCACCGTTTTCCCCGACGGTCTGGCTCTAGTGGAAGGCGTACCACAGGGGCACAAGGTAGCGCTGGTGGACATCCCCCAAGGCCAGCCCATCACCCGCTACAACGTGACCATCGGCCGCGCCGCGCGCGATATCGCCCGTGGCAGCTGGGTCAGCGAGCAGCTGGTGGAAATGCCGGCCGCGCGCGAGCTGACCAACCTGCCCATATCCGACCGCCTGCCACCGCCACTGCCGCCACTTGAAGGGTACACCTTCCAGGGTTACCGCAATGAAGACGGCTCGGTCGGCACGCGCAACATCCTGGCGATTACGACCACCGTACAGTGCGTATCCGGCGTGGTGAAATTTGCCGTTGAGCGCATCAAGAACGAACTGCTGCCGCGCTATCCGAATGTGGATGACGTGGTCGGCCTGGAACACACCTACGGCTGCGGCGTGGCGATCGATGCGCCGAATGCCATGGTGCCGATCCGCACCCTGCACAACATCAGCAAG
Organism: Pseudoduganella sp. RAF53_2; assembly: GCF_052113985.1. NCBI lineage: Bacteria > Pseudomonadati > Pseudomonadota > Betaproteobacteria > Burkholderiales > Oxalobacteraceae > Pseudoduganella > Pseudoduganella sp. RAF53_2. Next base: position 2,122 of record NZ_JBFRDW010000453.1, read on the forward strand.
AACCCCAACTTTGGCGGACAAGCCATGGTGGTCAGCCTCGGTTGCGAGAAGCTGCAGCCAACCCGCCTGTTCCCGAAAGGCTCCTTCCCCATCATGAAGGAAGGCGAGCCGCCGGTGGTGTGCCTGCAGGACCAGCAGCACGTGGGCTTCATGTCGATGATCGATTCCATCATGAAGACGGCCGAGTCCCAGCTGGAGATCCTGAACAAGCGCCAGCGCGTCACCTGCCCTGCTTCCGACCTGGTGGTCGGCGTGCAGTGCGGCGGCAGCGACGCCTTCTCCGGCGTGACCGCCAATCCGGCCGTGGGCTTTGCCACCGACCTGCTGGTGCGTGCCGGCGCTTCCGTGATGTTCTCGGAAGTGACCGAAGTCCGCGATGGCATCGACCAGCTGACGTCCCGCGCTGCGACGCCGGAAGTGGCCGACGCCATGATCCGCGAGATGGCCTGGTACGACGAATACCTGAAGCGCGGCGGCGTTGACCGTAGCGCCAACACCACGCCCGGCAACAAGAAGGGCGGCCTGTCCAACATCGTGGAAAAGGCCATGGGCTCGATCGTGAAGTCCGGCTCGGCGCCGATTGCCGGCGTGCTGTCGCCGGGCGAAAAGCTGAAGCAGAAAGGCCTTATCTACGCTGCCACTCCCGCAAGCGACTTTATTTGCGGTACGCTGCAACTCGCTGCGGGCATGAACCTGCACATCTTCACCACGGGCCGCGGCACACCGTACGGCCTGGCGGAATGCCCCGTGATCAAGGTCGCTACCCGCGACGATCTGGCGCGCCGCTGGCACGACCTGATGGACGTCAACGCCGGCCGTATCGCCAGCGGTGACGCAACGATTGAAGACATCGGCTGGGAACTGTTCCACCTGATGCTGGAAGTGGCAAGCGGCCGCAAGACCTGGGCCGAACACTGGAAACTGCAAAATGCACTGGTGCTCTTTAATCCTGCGCCAGTGACCTGAGAATTTGATTTGAATTGATAGGAAGAGCAATGAGCAAACCATTCAAACGTCTGCTGCTGACTGGCGCCGCTGGTGGCCTGGGCAAAGTGCTGCGCGACCGCATCAAGCCATGGGCGGATACCGTCGTGCTGAGCGATATCGGCGACATGGGCCAGGCGCGCGAAGGCGAAGAGATTATCCGCTGCGACCTGGCGGACAAGGCGGCCGTGCTGAAGATGATGGAAGGCGTGGAAGCGATTCTGCACTTCGGGGGCATCTCGACCGAGAACACTTTTGAGAACATCCTTGAAGCGAATATCCGCGGCACCTACAACCTCTACGAGGCGGCGCACAAGCATGGCGTGAAGCGCATCGTGTTTGCCAGCTCGAACCACGCGGTGGGCTTCTACAAGCAGACCGACTACATCGACGCCGACGCGCCGACGCGTCCGGACAGCTTCTACGGCATCAGCAAGGTGTTTGGCGAGCAGCTGTCGCGCTACTACTACGACCGCACGGGCATCGAGACGGTGTGCATCCGCATTGGTTCGTCTTTCCCTGAGCCGGCCAATCCCCGCATGCTGGTGACCTGGCTTTCCTACGACGACCTGGTGGAAGCGCTGCGCTGCTCGCTGTTCGCGCCGCGCGTGGGACACACCATTCTGTTTGGGACGTCGAATAATCCGGGCAGCTGGTGGGATAACCGCAAGGCTGCGCACATGGGCTTCCGTCCGAAGGACAGCTCGGAACAGTTCAACCACCTGTTCCCTAACAGCGCGGACTACCCGCCAGCAGGCGATCCGAATTCGACCTGGCAAGGCGGGAAGTTTGTGAACGACGGTCCGACGTATAAGGATTAAAACCCACGGCAGAAGCAGGTGTCAGCCACATCGTGGCTGACACCAGGGTTACGCCGTTGGTTTAAAAGAGTATCGGTTACGCCGCTGGTTTAAAGGGAGTATCGCTGACGCCCTGCACACCGGGGCGCAGCGTAATCACCGCTCCGGCCAGTTCGCCTTCAGCAGGCTGGCCCGGCACGATCGAAGTGACCAGCAGCGTGCGCAGATCGTCGCCGCCAAACGCGCACATCGACGGCTTGGTCATTGGCACATCAATACGCATATCCAGCTTGCCTTCCGGCGTGAAACGCAGGATGCAGCCCGCGTCATTCCCGCAGATCCAGTAACAGCCATCGGCATCCATGGCCGCGCCGTCAGGGCGCCCCGGAAATTCCTTCATGTCCACGAACACGCGCTGATTGGACGGTGTGCCGGTCGACGTATCGAAGTCGAAGGCCCAGATCATCTGGCTCTTCGGGTGGGAATCGGAGAGGTACATGGTGCGGCCATCGGGCGACCATGCAAGGCCGTTCTGGGTCAGGAGGCCCGAAACGACCGGCTGCGACAGCGAACCATCGTAGCAATACAGCTGGCCGATGGCCTGCGCCGCCGCCATGTCCATGAACATGGTGCCGGACCAGAAGCGGCCCTGGCGGTCGGTGCGGCCATCGTTAAAGCGCTTGCCGGGACCGAGCGTATCGGGCGCGGCAAGCAACGTGGCTTCGGCTTGCGCGCCGTCGCCCAGCGCGATGCTGAAGATGCCGCTCTCCATGCCTGCAATCAGGCCGCCGCCTTCTCTGGCGGCGACGCAGGCAGTCATTTCATGCGACTCCCAGCTGCGCAGCGCGCCGCTGGAGGCATCCCAGCGCCAGATGCGGCGCGCCGGAATATCCACCCAGTAGAAAGCCCCCTCGCTTGCGTTCCACGTCGGGCTTTCGCCCACGCTGCAAACCAGGTCGCCGACGCGCTCGAAGGCCGTCATGCCTTCTTGGCCTGCAGTTCGCCGTTGACGATGCGCGGCACGTTCAGCGGATTGTTATCGGCAATCGCTTGCGGCAGCAGGTAGGACGGCACGTCCTGGTAGCTGACCGGACGCAGGAAGCGGTCGATCGCGGTCGCACCCACCGAAGTGGTGCGGCTGTCCGAAGTGGACGGGAACGGACCGCCATGCACC
>NZ_JBFRDW010000454.1:0-5053 GCF_052113985.1 Pseudoduganella sp. RAF53_2
ATGTAGACCGTACCTTCCGCCACATGGCCGAAGCCAAGCACCTCGGCTTCACGGTGGACCTGGGCGAGAACCTGCCGACTTCCCTGATGACCGACGTGACGCGTCTGCAGCAGGTGCTGAAAAACCTGCTGTCCAACGCGTTCAAATTCACCAACCACGGCCAGGTATCCCTGGTCATCGGCATGGTCACCAGCGGCTGGAGCAGCGACCACCCGAATCTGGCGCATGCCGATGCGGTGCTGTCCTTTGGCGTGAGCGACACCGGTGTGGGTATCGCGGCCGACAAGCTGCAGCTGATCTTCGAAGCGTTCCAGCAGGCTGACGGTTCCACCGCGCGCAAATACGGCGGTACGGGCCTGGGCCTGTCGATTTCGCGCGAACTGGCCCGCCTGCTGGGCGGCGAGATTCGCGTCGAATCGACGGTGGGCAGCGGCTCGACCTTTACCCTCTATCTGCCGTACAACCGTTCCGGCTTCGTCTACTACGAAACCAGCCGCCAGCAACCGCAGCGTCCCCCTGCCCTGCCGCAGCCGCCGAAAGTCATCTACACGCCGCCGCTCGACGCGTTGCCGGCGCCAGTGGTCGCTTATGCGGAAGCCGATACGGAAGGCTACGGCTCGACACTGGACGACCGCAACATCACCACGCCAGGCGAACCTTCGGTGCTCATCATCGAGGACGACGAGCGCTTCGCCAAGATCGTGCTCGACTTCGCCCGCGAGAAGAACTTCAAGGGCATCGTTACCCACCAGGGCGACTCGGCACTGAGCCTGGCGCGCGACTACCTGCCGTCCGCCATCCTGCTCGACCTGGACCTGCCGGACATCGATGGCTTCACGGTGCTGGACCGCCTGAAACGCGACCCGAGTACACGCCATATCCCGGTGCACGTGATGTCGGCCTCCCGCGAGCGGGAGCGCGCGCTGCGCTGCGGCGCCATCTCCTACCTGAACAAACCGATCAGCAAGGAAGCCCTGAACGAAGAGTTCACGCGCGTCCAGCGCTTCCTGATGGGCGGCAAACGCAGTCTGCTGGTGGTGGATGACGAAGAAAACCAGCGCGATTCCATCATCCGCCTGATCGGCGATTCGGACGTGGACATCACGGCAGTCGGCACCGGCGAAGAAGCTCTGGCCGCGCTGCGCAATGCCCGCTTCGACTGCGTGGTGCTGGACCTGACTCTGCCCGACATCAGCGGCTTCGACCTGCTGGACATGATCGGCAAGGACGCCAAGCTGCGCGATCTGCCGATCGTGATCAACACGGCGAAAGACCTGAACCGCAAGGAAGTGACAAAGCTGAAGCGCTACGCCAAGACCATCGTCATGAAGGATGCCCGCTCGCCGGAGCGCCTGCTGGACGAAACGGCGCTGTTCCTGCACCGCTCGCAGGCCAGCCTGCCGGAAGCCCAGCGCCGCATGCTGGAGGAAGTGCACGCGGCCGATTCCGGCCTGGCGGGACGCAAAGTGCTGATCGTCGACGATGACTTGCGCAACATCTTCGCCCTGTCCACCCTGCTGGAACGCCAGAAGATGCAGGTGTCCTTCGCAGAGAACGGCCGTGACGGCATCGAGGTGCTGGAGCGCGATCCGAGCATCGAGATCGTCCTGATGGACATCATGATGCCGGAGATGGACGGCTATGACACAATGCGGGCCATCCGCCGCATTCCGAAGTTCCGCTCCCTGCCGATCATTACCCTGACGGCAAAGGCGATGAAGGGCGACCGCGATAAGTGTATTGCGGCCGGCGCTTCGGACTACATCACCAAGCCGGTGGATGTGGCGCAACTGCTGTCCCTGATGCGGGTCTGGCTGCATTGATGGCGGGCGATATGGGCGCCATCGATCAGCTGCGCCGCAGCACAGCTCCGGAACTGGAAGAACTGGAACTGGAACTGCTGCTGGAAGGACTGGTGCGGCGTTATGGCCACGACTTCCGGCTGCACGAGCGCAGCCAGCTGAAACGCAAGCTTTATACAGTGATGCAGCAGCGCGGGCTGCAAACACTGTCGCAGTTGCTGGACCGCACATTGCACGATGCGGCAGTCTGCAGCGCCGTGCTGCGTGCGCTGTCGGTAGCGCCTGCGACGCTGTTCGAAGATCCGCAGGAAGCCATCCTGCTGCGCGAAGCGGCCCAGGCCAGCCTGAGCGGCAGCGCCCTGCCCCGCGTCTGGCTGGCCGATTGCGCGGGCGCCGGGCAGGCGTGGACCACCGCCATCATTCTGCACGAACTGGGCTTGCTGAACCGCGCCGAAATTCACGCCACGGTCTCCAGCGACGAACTGCTGGACGAGGCGGCCGACGCCTCGCTGCCCGTGGCTGCGGTGGCGGCGGGCCATCAGCATTATGTGCAGGCCGGCGGCAAGGGCAAGCTGGAAGAGTATTTCCAGATCCAGGATGGCCGCGCCGTACTGCTGCCCGCGCTGCGCTGCCGGATAAGCTGGGCGCAATATAACCTGGTCACCGACGCCTCCTTCAACGAATTCCAGATGATCGCCTGCCAGCGCGCCATGCCTGCCTTCGGACCGCTGCTGCGGGCGCGCGTGCTCAACTTGTTCCATGAGAGTCTGAGCCTGTTTGGCGCACTGGGTGTCGATCGTCCGTTGGATGAAGCAGACACACTGGCAGCCGACTACCAAGCCTTCGATCCGCCGCATCCCTGGTACAAGCGGGTGGCTTGATCCCCTTTGTGCAAATTTGCACAACGCCCGTGCATGCCTTGTCTTTTGCTCTTTTTGTAAAGCGTGCAAACTCGCTCGCAAAACAACCAGAGGAGACACAATGCAAACCAGGACTATCCGTCTGAAGCGAATCAGTGCGTCTGTCATCATGGCGCTGCCGGCTTTTGCAGCGGACGTCGCATACGCCCAGGCCACAAGCGGGGAAGCGGCGACCGGCGAAATGGACAAGGTGATCGTGACGGCGCGCCGCCGCGAGGAACTGATCCAGGATGTTCCTGGCTCAGTGACCGCGATCTCGGGCGCCCAGATGGAGAAGCTGAACCTGCCCGACATCACCGCGCTGACGGACATCATCCCCAACACCACGTTGAAGGCTTCGCGCGGCACCAACACCACGCTGACGGCCTTCATCCGCGGTATCGGCCAGCAGGACCCGGTGGCAGGCTATGAACAGGGCGTGGGCATTTATCTGGACGACGTCTACCTGGCCCGCCCGCAAGGCGCGCTGACCGATATCTACGACCTGGAACGCATCGAAGTGCTGCGCGGCCCGCAGGGCACGTTGTACGGTCGCAACACGATCGGCGGCGCGGTGAAGTACGTAACCCGCAAGCTGCCCAACAAGACCGTGTTCGACGCCAAGCTCACCTTCGGCGAGTACAACGAGCGCGACGCGGTGCTGAAGGTCAGCACGCCGATCACCGATACCTTCCGCATCGGCGCCACCCTCGCCTCCTTCAATCACGACGGCTATGGCAAGAATGTGCTGAACGGCCGCGAGAACTACAACAAGGACGTGAAAGCCGGGCGCGTCACCGCCGAATTCGCGCCGAACGCCGACCTGTTCATCCGGCTCTCGGCCGACAAGACCAATGACGACTCGCAGCCGAAACAGGGCTATCGCCTGACGCCGGGACCGGCGCCGCTCAATATCCAGCCGCTGGCGGGCGACTACGACACCCGCGCCAACCTGTACAAGGTGAACACCCAGGAACAGGAAGTGATCACCAAGGGCGCATCCCTGCTGGTGGATTACAACATCTCGCCGACGCTGGAGTTCAAGTCGATCACGGCCCACCGCTCCTCGCACTCCATCGCGCCGATCGACTTCGACTCGCTGGAAACGCCGCTGTTCGAAGCGCCCGCCATCTACACCGACAAGCAGGACAGCCAGGAATTCCAGCTGACCTACACCGGCGAGAAGCTGCAAGGCGTGGCCGGCGTGTTCTGGATGAAGACCAACGCCTTCAACGAATTCGACGTGCTGTACAACGCATCGGGCGGCCTGTCGCTGTACACCCTGGACGATATCGACTCCAAGAACTGGGCTGTGTTTGCGGATGCCAGCTACAACGTGACGCCGACCTTCAACGTCAACGTGGGCGGCCGCTATACCCAGGACGAACGCGAAGCACGTATCTTCAAGCGCACCTATCTCGGCCTGGCCGGTTCGCCGACTCTGGGCAACCCGGCCGCCATCGGCCTGGCGCCGAACACGGACCTGGGCAAGAACGACCTGCATCGCAAGGATTCCAAGTTCACGCCGAAACTGGGCTTCGGCTGGAAGTTCGCGCCTGAGCACAATCTGTACGGCACTTACTCGTCCGGCTTCAAGGGCGGCATGTACGACCCGCGTATGGACCTTGCCGCAACGGGCGGCCCGAACACGCCCGCCTCTCTGGCCAAGCGCGCCGGTGTCGATCCGGAAGAAGTGGATTCGGTCGAACTGGGTGTGAAGTCATCCATGAACGGCGGCCGTCTGCAAACCAATCTGGCCGTGTTCTACACCGACTACAAGAATGTGCAGATCCCGGGTTCGATCCCGACCTATGGCGCCAACGGCCAGGTGAACGGCTTCGCGGGCACCCTGACCAATGCGGGCAAGGCCAAGATCAAGGGCGTGGAGCTGGAAGCCATCGCCCGCGTGACGGATGCCTTCACCCTGAACGGCATGCTGAGCTACATCAATGCCGATTACAAGGAATGGATAGTGGCCAGCGGCGCGAACCTGATCAACGTCGCCAGCAGCGCCGAATTCCAGAACACGCCGAAGAAGTCCGGCAGCGTGACCGGCGCTTACGACTGGTCGGTCCCGGTCGCAGGCCGCAACGGCACACTGACCCTGGCGACCACGCTGTCCTACAAGAGCAAGGTGTACCAGGCCGAGATCGTGCGCCCAAGCGGCGTGGCGTCGCTGGATGCGCTGGTGCCGCAGAACCTGGCGCTGGCGCAGAGCGGCTTCTCGCTGTGGGACGCGGGACTTGTGTGGACCAGCAGCGACCGCAATATCCAGGTTGGCCTGCACGCCCGCAATATCGCCGACAAGCGCTACAAGGTGGCAGGTTATGCCTTCGGTGGCTTCTTCAACAC
>NZ_JBFRDW010000455.1:0-5050 GCF_052113985.1 Pseudoduganella sp. RAF53_2
GTTGTATAGTGCGCCGGACTTGCCGGCAAAGCGCGCCAGTTCGACCGGGCGCCGCGCCGCGTCGGCCACCAGCTCGCCCAGGCCCTGCTGCAGGATGAAGTGGTAGTGCGACATCAGCGCCGACAAGCGCTGGCGCTGGCACATGCGATGGCTCAGCCAGGGACGGTAAATCTTGTGGATCAGGCGCGGCTGGGCGATGGCCAGGTCGCGCAGCACGCTGTGYGAATTGAGAAGGTGCAGCCAGCTGCTCGTCATGCGGGGACAGGCGAGGGCACGCAACTGCAGTTTCAACGCGGCAAAGGTTCGCGAGAGGTGAGACTTCCGTTCCAGCCCGGATCGGAGGGTGATGGACTGCATGTTGCGATGTCTCCTATTTTGTTTCCATTGGCAGAAACATATGGAAACAATACGTTACAATTCTGGCGATAGTATCTATAGGCATTTCTCGTTGCAATTGGTGAACGAACTTAGGGTCTTCCCTTATAACGTGCTCTGCGGCAACCCCTGTTTCTGCTGTAGCCGATGTGGATTGTTACAATACGATACGTAATACACTTAGTTGCGCTTTTTTCCTTATGCGTTTTTCGTTCCTGCTTCCGGCAAGCGTTTATGTGGCCGTTTATGTGATGTTCGACTGGCTCAGCTATGTCGAGCCGCTATTCGGCCTGAACATCACGCCCTGGAATCCCGATCCGGCCCTGGGCCTGCTGTTCTGGATGCACTACGGGCGCCGTGCGGCGCTGCCGTGGTTTATTGCGCTGATTGCGGGCGAGTTGTTCGTGCGCGGCATGCCGGCCGGTCCGGTGGTCACTGTGATCACGTCGGCCTGGCTGACGGCGGGCTATGGCCTGATCGGTGAAATGCTGCGCCGGCGCTTCAGTACCACCGAGCTGTTTGAGGACCGCGAGGACCTGTTCCGCTGGCTGACCATCATCGTGCTGGGCACCGCCCTGAATGGCGCGGTGTATATCGGTTTGCTGAAGATCGCCGGTCTGATCCCCTCCGGTAACTGGCCCACCGCCACACTGCGCTTTGCCATTGGCGATATGGTCGGTGTGCTGGTGACCATGCCCCTGCTATGGATGCTGGCGGCCCCGGGCCCGCGCGCACGCCTGCGCGCGGCGGTATGGCAGGTTGAGACCATCGGCTATCTGGCGCTGGCCATCTTCGTGCTGTGGGGGGTGTTCGGCTATATCCTGACGGCCGAATTCAAGCACTTCTATTTCCTCTTCCTGCCCGTGATCTGGGCTGCGACACGCCAGGGCGTGTACGGCGCAGCGCTGATCGTGTTCGTGCTGCAGCTGGCCATCGTTACGCTGGTGAAGGGCAACCGCGCACCGGACATCACGGTGCACGAGCTGCAGATGCTGGATGCGGCGCTGGCGCTGGTCGGCTTCTTTATCGGCATCGTGGTCGATGAGCACCGCAAAACCGAAGCGGAATTGCAGCAGACCTTGCGCCTGGCCGCCGCCGGCGAAATGGCGGCCGCGCTGGCGCATGAACTGAATCAGCCGATGACGGCGCTGGGCGCTTACGGCAAGGCCTGCGAGCACTTGCTGGAGCGGGGCGAGACGGGCGATATGCTGAAGAATGCCATCGGCCAGATGATTGCCGAGTCGGCGCGTGCGGCCGAGGTTGTGCGCCGCCTGCGCGACTTCTTCCGCACCGGCGCCATGCAGCTGGAAACGGTCAGCGTGGGCGCGCTGCTGGGCAGTATCGTGCAACAGTTCCGGGTGCTATTCCACGAACATGGGGTAGTGCTGGAGCTGGCCGAAGGTCCGCCGCAATCGGTGTTGGTGGACCGGCTGCAAATGGAGCTGGTGCTGCGTAATTTGCTGGCCAATGCGCTGGATGCCGTGCGCGCCCAGCCGGCCGGTGTGCGCCGCATCCAGGTGCGCGCCGAAGCCCTGGACGGCAAGCTGCGCCTGACCGTGGAAGATAGCGGCACAGGCGTCAGCCGCGACGTGGCGGCGCGCCTGTTCGAGCCATTCGTCTCGTCCAAGGCCAGCGGCATGGGACTGGGGCTGGTGCTGAGCCGGGCCATCGTGGAAGCCCATGGCGGTACTTTGTGGGCAGAAGTTGGCGATCACGGGGTATTCCGTTTTATACTTCCGGCGCTGGAGACTGGAGAACCAATTGTCAAATAACCTGACCGTCTTTATCGTGGACGATGACCCGTCGGTGCGTGACGCGCTTGGCCTGCTGCTGGGCGTGCGCGGCTATCGCACCGCTGTTTTCGCCAGTGGTGAAGCCTTCCTCAAAGCGTGGCAACCTGAATGGACCGGCTGCCTGGTGGCCGATATCCGCATGTCCGGCATGGACGGGCTGTCGCTGCAGCGTACCCTGATCGACAAGGGCTGCACCCTGCCGGTGATTATCGTAACGGGCCACGGTGACGTGAGCCTGGCGCGGGAAGCCTTCAAGGCGCGTGCCGTCGATTTCCTGGAAAAGCCGTTCGACGACGCCAAGCTGATTACAGCCATCGAAGAAGCCTTCTCGCTGGAGCGCAGCTCGCGCCAGGCGCTGGACCGCAAATCGCAATCGCGCCAGCTGGTCGATGAGCTGACCCCGCGCGAACGCGAAGTGATGGAGCTGGTGGTGATGGGGCGGCACAATCGCGAGATCGCACCGCAGCTGGGCATCAGCGTGCGCACCGTGGAAGTCCACAAGGCGCGCCTGATGGCTAAGCTAGGGGTTGATAATGTGGCTGACCTGGTGCGGATTGCAATGGCGCGCTGACCTTCTCGCTGCGCCATTTCATTACCACTTCAAATAGCCATTCCGGCTTCAGCGCGGCCATGCAGCTGCAGGTGGCCGCATCAGCGCAGCCTTCGCAGGGCTTGGGCATCACCAGGCTGATGGCGCGCTCGCCGAGGGCGCCCCAGCGCGCCGGATCGATCGGCTTCACCGGCGGGAACAGGCCCGCGGTCGGTCGGCCCAGCGCCGCCGCCATATGCAGCGGACCGGTGCCGCTGGCGATCAAGCCATCGCAGCCGCCGATCAGGGACGTGAACCCTGTCAGATCAAGCTTTCCACACACATTCACCACATTCGGCAGGGCCAGCAGCTCGGGTGCCTGTTCGGCCAGCAGCTTGCCTTCGGCAGCGCTGCCGGTCACCAGCACCCGCACGTCCGGCACGGTGCGCAGCAGGCGCGCCAGGGTGGTGAAATGCCCCAGCGGCCATTCGCGGCCGTTGCCGTTCGACTTGGGGTGCAGGATCAGGTTGAATTTGTTCTTGTCCAGCAGGGCGTCGGCATCGGGGTGGTGCGGGACGCTCAGGCCGTAGTAGCGCCAGGCCTGGCCGAGCGGCGGCACATAGTCCATGCCCAATGGCTTGAGCAGCTTGAAGTTCAGCTGCGCCTCATGCAGATTCGACTTCACGCGGCTGAAGTGGGCCAGCAGGTTGCAGAAGATCCAGTTGTAGTGGCGGCCGCTGGTGCCGACCCGGCGCCACACGCGGGCGCGCGCCGCCGTACCAGCCAGCTTGCGGGTCGGGAAGGCGAAGATGACGGTGTCGTATTCGTTTGCGCGCATATGGCTGGTGAGATCGCCCGCAGCTTCCACGGTGACGACTTTGTCTACATGCTCGCACTGGTTGACGATGGCGGAGGCGTAGGACCGGCACAGCAAGCTGATTTCGGCGCCCGGATACTGTTGCTTCAGGTAGCCGATCATGGGCAACGTCAGCACCACGTCGCCAATATTGTCGGTGCGGGTGATCAGCACCTTGCGCAGCGGCGGCTCCTGTTCCTGCGCGCGCAGGCAGAGGGCGGCGATGGCGCCGATCATGGTGATGTAGAAAATCTTCGGCGCCATCAGCCAGAACATCACGTCCGTCAGACCGAAGCCGATGAAGCTCAGAACCAGCACCAGGCCTGCCAGCGCGAGCGGACGCTGGCCACGGTCCGGCGCCCGCAGCTGGCGGGCGAACAGCGCGAGCGGGGCGCCATACATCGCCAGCAGCAGACCGAAATCCAGCAGGCCGCCGGTAGCCAGGCAGTGCAGCACGTCGTTGTGGGCGCTGGCGTATTCCAGCGCAGGCGATTGCTGCAGGCGGCCCTGGGCGGCCAGCGCACGCAGTACGACATCGAATTCATCGCGTCCCACGCCGATCCATGGATGCTCGCTGAACATCATCCAGGCGGCCTTCCACAATTCCAGGCGGATGCCGACCGAGGTCGTGGCATCGTTCAGCGTGAAGTAGCGGTGCACTTCCGTGGCGGCGATTTCGATGCGCATGGCCACGCCGGTGTGGGGAAGCGCGAGCGCGAGCAGGAACAGGGCCACAGCCACACCGCCTGCCACCAGAACGCGCTTGCCGTATATGTCGTAGCCAAAGCGCATCAGCGGCGCCAGCACCAGCAGCAATGCGAGCCAGCCGCCGCGCGAAGCGGACAAGATGGAGGCCACCATGCCCGCCAGTAGTGCAACGACTGGCAGGAAGGAGTAGCGGGTGTGGCGGAATTCGGAAAGGCCGCATAAGGCCATCACGCCCAGCGCCATGGCGAGGTCGCCGAAAGTAATGGCGTGATGCGTGAAGCCGACGGCGCGATCCAGCCCTTCCACGCCAAACTGCAGGGCGGCAATGACGGCGGAGGCGATGGCGCCAACGCACAGGCCCAGCCAGAACCAGCGTGCTTTGGGACGCAGATAATAGACCGCGCCAATGCAGCTCAGGCCAAGCATCAGGCGCGAGGGGCCGTCCAGGGTGTACAGTCCCTGATGGAACACGAGCATGCGTGCCAGCGAAACGAGGAAGTAGGCGAAGAACGCGAATACCACGGGACCGACCAGCGGCCAATGTTCGCGATAGGGGGCAAGGGCGCCGCGCCGGGCGTTCCAGAAGAACAGCAGCAGCAGCACGCCAAGCGTCGCGCCTAGTCCATGGCTGGTGCTCAGCGCAAGCGCCGGCAAGGCAAAAATCAGGATGGAGGAAAACAGACCGCCGCCAGTCTTCGGTAGCGGGGCGTGGCTGGCCATATCCATATGACGCGTGCAGAAAAGCCCCATTTTAGCAGCGCTGGCGCGGCGTCCGGCTCGTATATTATG
>NZ_JBFRDW010000456.1:0-5043 GCF_052113985.1 Pseudoduganella sp. RAF53_2
CTGCAATACCTCTTTGGCATGCTTGCGGTGCGTGTCCGTCACTTCAGCACCCGTGGTGCCATCCAGGTTGTAGCGCACGGTGGCTTTTTCCATGGCGCGCAGGTAACGCTGCGAGCTGGTGTGAATGCCAAGCGCGGCACGCATCAATTTGCGGTTGATTTCCGGGATGGCCGCCACTATCTGCTTATCGATGCCGATGGAAAGAGGCAGACAATCGCGGAATGGAGCGTATTCTTGCTGCAATTGCTTGAGCAGGGAGCGAGCGGACTGCGGCGCGGCCGGGACTTCAGCGTCCGGCGCCTGAGGGGTAGTGCTAGTGTTCATTGACTTCGGAGGTTACTCGGAAGCCGCCAGCATACCATGGGCGAGGGGGCCACGCATTGCATTTCCCGCCATGATGTTGTTTTGCTCACTGAAATCGCAGGTGCAGTCAGGCCGTAAACTGTGTATAATGATCGACGCACCAAATGCAGGACGGTGTGAGTTCAGTTTGGTAAAGAGTTGTAGACCGGGGCCGAGCCGCCCTCAGTAGTCCAGCCATTGGGCATGTGCCCTCTCTTCTATTCAGCACTGAATACATAGTGAAACGGCCCGTACGACGGGCTTTTTTCATTCCGGATTATCCCGACCCGAACAATCGCGTTGTGTGCCCGTTGGGCGCGCAGAGGAAGATATTTCAATGACGAAAACGCCGAAAACCCTTACGCTGTCCGCCAAGAAGCCGTCGTCGCGCACCGCCGCCGCCGCCAACCTGGCAGTACCGAAACCTACTTTATCGTATGTGATCGACAACGCGCAAGAGGAAGCCGGCAAAGTCACCGTGGTCAAGAAAACCCGCCGCCTGTCCGCTGTGCCGGTTGAGGCACCAGTGGAAGAGCCGGCAGTGGAGGTGAAAGTGAAAGCCGTGCGCAAGACCGCCGCCGCCAAGGCAGCGCCGCTGGCCGCTCCTGTTGAAGAAGCTGCACCTGCGGTGAAAGTTACCCGTGCCCGCAAGGCCAAGGCAGCCGACGCTGCGCCAGCCGCCGTGACTTCCGGTCCGGCCGCCGTGGTGGAAGTGAAGGACGCCGCCGTGCTGGCATCCATCGACACCTCCGGCTATCTGCTGCCGCAAGTGAAGGTGCCGGGCCGCCGTGGCCGCAAGCCGAGCGAATTCACGCCAGAGAACGACGAAGTGGCAGCGCTGAACGCGGTGGAACGCGCAGAGCTGAAGCACGCGTCCAAGGCGCGCGAGCGCAAGGCCAAGGGCCTGGACGCACTGGCCATGGGCGAAGGCTCCTCCGCCGAGGAGATGGAGAAGCGCCGCCTGCAGTTCAAGAACCTGATCAACCTGGGCAAGGACCGCGGCTACCTGACCTACGCCGAGATCAACGACCACCTGCCGGAAAACATTGTCGATCCGGAAGCAATCGAAGGCATTATCGCAACCTTCAACGACATGGGCATCGCCGTGTACGAGCGCGCACCGGATGCGGAAGCGCTGCTGCTGAGCGATAACGTGCCGGCTGCCGCCAGCGACGATGAAGTGGAAGCTGCCGCGGCGACCGCGCTGTCCACCGTGGATTCGGACTTCGGCCGTACCACCGACCCGGTGCGTATGTATATGCGTGAAATGGGCGCCGTGGCCCTGCTGACCCGCGAAGGCGAAATCGAGATCGCGAAGCGTATCGAAGAAGGCCTGCGCGACATGATCCAGGCGATTTCCGCCTGCCCGACCACCATCGACGAAATCCTGGCCCTGGCTGCCAAGATCGAGAACGATGAGATGAAGGTTGACGACGTGGTCGACGGTTTCGTGGACCTGAACGAAGTCAGCGCGCCGGTCGCGCCTGCGCCGAAGGCCGCAGCTTCCGACGATGAAGACGACGAAGAAGAACTGGACGACGATGAGGACGGCGACGTCAATGGCGGCGCGGCCGGTTATTCGACCGAACAGCTGGCGCAGCTGAAGAACGATGCGCTGGAAAAGTTCGCCCTGATCTCGTCGCAGTACGACAAGATGCGCAAGGCTGCTTACGGTTCCGCTTCGTACAAGAAGGCGCAGGACGTGATTTCCAGCGAGCTGCTGGGCATCCGCTTCACCGCGAAAGTGGTGGAGAAGCTGTGCGACACCCTGCGTTCGCAGATGGAGCAGGTGCGCTCGATCGAACGCGCCGTGCTGGAACTGTGCGTGAACCGCTGCGGTATGCCGCGCGCCCACTTCATCAAGGTCTTCCCCGGCAACGAGACGAACCTGGACTGGGTGGACGGCGAAGTGGCTGCGGGCCATCCGTATTCCGCGGTGCTGGGCCGTAACGTCCCCGCCATCAAGGAACTGCAGAACAAGATGGTTGACCTGCAGGAGCGCGTGGCGCTGCCGCTGGCCGATCTGCGCGTGATCAACAAGCAGATGGCTGCCGGCGAAAAGCGTGCGCGTACCGCGAAGCGCGAAATGACCGTGGCTAACCTGCGTCTGGTGATCTCGATCGCGAAGAAGTACATCAACCGCGGCCTGCAGTTCCTGGACCTGATCCAGGAAGGCAATATCGGTCTGCTGAAGGCGGTGGACAAGTTCGAATACCGCCGCGGCTACAAGTTCTCGACCTACGCGACCTGGTGGATTCGTCAGGCCATCACCCGTTCGATCGCGGACATGGCCCGTACCATCCGCGTGCCGGTGCACATGATCGAAACCATCAACAAGATGAACCGCATCTCGCGCCAGATCATGCAGGAAACCGGTTCCGAGCCGGATATGGCAACGCTGGCAGTGAAGATGGAAATGCCGGAATCGAAGGTCCGCGAAATCATGAAGATCGCCAAGGAGCCGATCTCCATGGAGACGCCGATGGGCGAGGATGGCGATTCCCAGCTGGGTGACTTCATCGAAGACAACACCACGCTGGCGCCGCTGGATGCAGCGCTGCACGCGTCGATGCGCAACGTGATCAAGGAAGTGCTGGATTCCCTGACTCCGCGCGAAGCCAAGGTGCTGCGCATGCGTTACGGTGTCGAGATGTCGAACGACCACACGCTGGAAGAAGTGGGCAAGCAGTTCGACGTGACCCGCGAACGCATCCGCCAGATCGAGGCGAAGGCGATGAGCAAGCTGCGCCAGCCGTCGCGCTCCGACAAGCTGAAGACCTTCCTGACTCAGGGCTAAAAATCGAAAATGGACGCTGCGGCGTCCATTTTTTTATGGTGGTATGATTGCGCTACCATTTTTCTGCCAGGAGTTCGCAATGACCGATCGTCGTGAATTCGTACTCGCCGCCGGTGGCGCCATCGCGGCCGCCGCCATCGGCGCTCCCGCCGCTGCTCAGAATACCGGCCGCAAGATCGGCTATGCCATCGTCGGCCTGGGCGGCTATGGCTTGGGCATCATCATCCCGCAGTTCAAGAACTGCCAGCACAGCAAGCTGGTGGCGCTGGTCAGCGGCGACCCAGCCAAGGCGCGCCGCGTGGCGGCCGAATATGGCGTGCCGGAGCGCTCGATCTATAACTACGCGAATTACGACGGCATCCGCGACAATCCGGATATCGATGTGGTCTACGTCTGCTTGCCGGTGTCGATGCATGCCGAGTACACGATCCGCGCGGCGCAGGCGGGCAAGCATGTGCTGTGCGAGAAGCCGATGGCGGTATCGTCGGCCGAGTGCGAACAGATGATTGCGGCCTGCAAAAAAGCGGGTAAGAAGCTGATGATCGGCTATCGCTGCCATTTCGAAGCCTACAATCTGGAGGCGGTGCGCCGCGCCCGGGCGGGCGAGATCGGCAAACTGCGCTATTTCCGCTCGGAGCATGGCTTCGTGGCGGGCAATCCGAATGCGTGGCGCCTCAAGAAGGCCATGTCCGGCGGCGGCTCGATGATGGACATCGGCATCTATGCGCTACAGGCGGCGCGCTATATGACGGGCGAGGAGCCGGTGGCCGTGTATGCGCATGAGCAGACGGACCGCAATGATCCGCGCTTCCGCGAGGTGGAGGATATGATCCAGTTCACCCTGGAGTTCCCTTCAGGCGTGATCGGTTCGTGCATGTCGATGTACAGCGCGAACCAGAATCACATTTTGCTGATGGGCGATAAGGGACGTATTGAACTGGAGCCGGGCACGTCTTACGATGGCAACCGGCTGTGGGTTGGCCGCGGGCGCGACAACGAAATCACGCCGCCGCCGGGGCCGGGCGCCACGCAATGGGCGGGGCAACTCGATCATATGGCGCAATGCGTTTTGCAGAACCGCGAGCCTATCGTGGCGGGCGAAGAGGGCTTGCGCGATATCCGCATTATCGAGGCGATTTATCAGTCAGCCCGCGAGCGCCGCCGCATCGCGCTGCGCGCCTGAGAAGCCGGCGAGGCCCGAGTGGCCTACGCCCTTAGCCATACCCATCGCTGCTATCGCGGCCTTCGGCTTCGGCATCGCGGCCTTGGCTGGCGCGCGCAGTTGTGCGTCAGATGCGTGGGCGGCTGCGCGCCGGTGACGGCTAGTACGGGCGTCCGGTGACGTCGAGCGGCAGCTGCCACACGGCGCCTGCACCCGTGATGTACAACGTCTTGCCCTCCTTGCCGCCGAAGGCCACGTTGGTCACGTTGGCGTCTACGCGAATCGTTGCGAGCACTTCGCCTTGCGGATCAAACACGCGCACGCGCCTGGCGCCGTGCTCGGTCACGTACAGATTGCCGTGGCAGTCGAGCGTCATGCCGTCGCCGCCTTCGATGCGCGCGAAATGCCGTGCCGATTGCGGTACGCCGTTCTTGATTGGGTATGCGCGCACTTCATCATCACTGGCGTYCACATACAGGATGTCTTCCTTCAGCGACAGCGCAATGCCGTTCGGGTTGTGGCGCGTGCCGTCCACCAGCGTGACCTTGCCGTCGGTGCCGACGCGGTAGATGCCTGTCACCGGCTGGCCGCCCGGCGCAGCGGTTTTCTGATAGTCCGGATCGGTGAAGTAAAGCGTGCCGTCAGTGGTGAGCGCGATATCGTTCGGCGAATTAAAGACGTTGCCTTCGTAGCGCTGCGCGATGACGGTTCGCTTGCCATCGCTCGATTGCCGCAGCACTGC
>NZ_JBFRDW010000457.1:0-5028 GCF_052113985.1 Pseudoduganella sp. RAF53_2
ACGTGTCCGCCATCGGCCTGTCGCAGATCGCCGCCGCGCAGTTCCTGCACGTCTATCAGCCGCGCAACTGGATCAACTGCGGCCAGGCCGGTCCGCTGGGCTGGACCATTCCCGCTGCGCTGGGCGTGCGTGCTTCCGACCCGACCACCGACATCGTGGCGATTTCGGGCGACTACGATTTCCAGTTCCTGATCGAAGAACTGGCTGTGGGCGCGCAATTCAAGCTGCCTTACATCCACGTGCTGGTGAATAACTCCTATCTGGGCCTGATCCGCCAGTCGCAGCGCGGCTTCGATATGGACTTCTGCGTGCAGCTGTCCTTCGAAAACGTGAACGCGCCGGAACTGAATGGCTACGGCGTGGACCACGTGGCCGTGGTGGAAGGCCTGGGCTGCAAGGCGATCCGCGTGCACAAACCGGACGACATCATCCCCGCTTTCGAAAAAGCGCGCGAATTGATGGCTCAGTTCAGCGTTCCCGTTGTAGTGGAAGTGATCCTGGAGCGCGTGACCAATATCGCCATGGGCACTGAAATCAACGCCATCAATGAATTCAACGACGTCATCGACGCAGCATAAAGGAGACTGCAAATGCCTAAATACGCCGCCAACCTGACCATGCTGTACAACGATGTGCCCTTCCTGGACCGCTTCGCTGCAGCCGCCGATAACGGATTCAAAGGTGTCGAGTTCCTCTTCCCCTACGTCTTCGAACCGGAACAGATCCAGGAAAAACTGCAGCAGTACAAACTGGAGATGGTGCTGCACAACCTGCCGGCCGGCCGCTGGGAAGCCGGCGAACGCGGTATCGCCTGCCATCCCGACCGCGTCGAAGAATTCGAAGAAGGCGTGGCTTCGGCTGTGCGCTATGCCAAGGTGCTGGGCACGCAGCGCATCAACTGCCTGGTCGGCATCCAGCCGCAAAAAGTGGAGCGCAGCGCAGCCCAGGAAACGCTGGTGCGCAATCTTAAGTTTGCCGCTGACGCGCTGAAGAAAGCCGGCGTACCGCTGCTGATTGAACCGATCAACACCTACGACATCCCGGGCTTCTTCCTGTCCGGCACCCGCCAGGGCCTGGAGCTGATCGAGCAAGTGGGCTCGGACAACCTGTTCCTGCAGTACGACATCTATCACATGCAGCGCATGGAAGGTGAACTGGCCAACACGATCAAGAACCACAAATCCGTCATCAAGCATATCCAGCTGGCCGACAATCCGGGCCGCTTTGAGCCGGGCACGGGTGAGATCAACTACCGCTACCTGCTGAACTTCCTCGACGAAATCGGCTACGACGGCTGGGTGGGCTGCGAATACAAGCCCAAGGCCACCACGGCGGAAGGCCTGGGCTGGCGCGAAGCACTGGCAGCATAAAACACCAACACGATAAGGAGACCAATCATGCAAAAACTCGGATTCATCGGCCTTGGCATCATGGGCGGCCCAATGGCAGGACACCTGCAAGCTGCCGGCCACAAACTGTATCTGCACGACGTAAAGAACCCGCCAGCCAACCTGGTGGAAAGCGGTGCTACCGTCTGCACCTCCGCCATGGAAGTGGCCAAGCGCGCCGACATCATCTTCCTGATGGTGCCGGACACCCCGCAGGTGGAAGAAGTGCTGTTCTCGGAAGACGGCATCGCGGCCGGCCTCACCGCCGGCAAGATCGTGGTGGACATGAGCTCCATCTCGCCGATCGCCACCAAGGAATTCGCCAAGAAGATCAACAAGAAAAGCTGCGCCTACCTGGACGCTCCGGTGTCCGGCGGCGAAGTGGGCGCCAAGGCGGCCTCGCTGACCATCATGGTCGGCGGTCCGCAGGAAGCCTTCGACACCGTCAAGCCGCTGTTTGACCTGATGGGCAAGAACATCACCCTGGTGGGCGGCAATGGCGATGGCCAGACCACCAAGGTCGCCAACCAGATCATCGTGGCGCTGAACATCCAGGCTGTAGCCGAAGCCCTGCTGTTCGCATCCAAGGCGGGAGCCGATCCTGCCAAGGTGCGTGAAGCGCTGATGGGCGGCTTTGCTTCCTCGCGCATTCTGGAAGTGCATGGCGAGCGCATGGTGAAGCGCACCTTCAACCCTGGCTTCCGCATCGCCCTGCATCAGAAGGACCTGAACCTGGCCCTTCAAGGCGCCAAGGCCCTGGGCGTGTCGTTGCCGAACACCTCGGCCACGCAGGAACTGATGAACGCCTGCGCGGCCAACGGACTATCCGGCCTCGATCACTCGGCGCTGTGCCAGGCGGTCGAGCTGATGTCCAACCACAAAATCGCACAAGGCTGAACACCATGACCGCGCCACAACCTCGCCAGCTCCTGCTGGACCTTTACGACGCAGCAATTGGCGCGGTTCATCCGCGCAACCTGGTGCAGGATTTCCTGCCAACGCCGCCTGCGAACGGCAAGACTCTCGTGATCGGCGCAGGCAAAGGTGCGGCCGCGATGGCGCAGGCGGTGGAGCGCAGCTGGCAAGGCCCCTTGTCCGGCCTGGTGGTAACTCGTTATGGCCATGGCGCCGACACCCGGCATATCGAAGTGGTGGAAGCCTCCCACCCGGTGCCGGACGACGCCGGCCAGAAGGCTGCCGCGCGCATGCTGGAAATGGTGCAGGACCTGACCGAGAACGACCTGGTGCTGTGCCTGATCTCCGGTGGCGGCTCCGCCCTTCTGGCGTTGCCGGCCGAAGGCATCACCCTGGCGACCAAGCAGGCCATGAATAAGGCCCTGCTGAAAAGCGGCGCCACCATCGGCGAAATGAATTGCGTACGCAAGCACCTGTCCGCAATCAAGGGCGGCCGTCTGGCGCTCGCTTGCGGCAAGGCGCGCGTGGTCACGCTGTTGATTTCCGACGTGCCGGGCGATGACCCGCGCGTGATCGCCAGCGGCCCTACCCTGCCCGATGCCACCACGAGTGCCGAAGCGCTGGCCATCCTGCGCAAGTACAACATCGGCATTCCGCAAAGCGTGCAGGAACATCTGGAATCGCCCGCCAGCGAAACACCAAAGCCGGGCGATCCACGCTTTGCAGGCCATACACATCACGTGATCGCTACCGCGCAGTATGCACTGGAGGCCGCCGCCGCCAAGGCGCGCAGCGCAGGCATCACACCCTACATCCTGTCAGACGGCATTGAAGGCGAAGCGCGCGACATCGGCTTGATGCACGCCGCCATGGCCCGCCAGGTTGTCGCCCACGGCCAGCCCTTCCAGCGTCCATGCGTCATCCTGTCCGGCGGCGAAACCACTGTCACCGTGCGCGGCGAAGGACGCGGCGGCCGTAACGTGGAATTCCTGCTCAGCTTTGCTCTGGCCATGGAAGGCGCAAACAATGTGCACGCCATTGCCTGCGACACCGACGGCATCGACGGCTCGGAAGACAACGCGGGCGCTGTGTATGCACCGGACTCGCTGGCGCGCGCCGCAGCGAAAGGCGTGAACGGCAAGCACCTGCTGGCCGACAACGATGCCTACAGCTTCTTCAGCGCGCTGGATGACCTCGTGGTCAGCGGCCCGACCCGCACCAATGTGAATGATTTCCGCGCCATCCTGATCCTGTAAAAGAAAGACCGCAAAACATGCGCAGAGAACGCAAAGCCAAAATCGTTGCAACCCTCGGCCCGGCCAGCAATGACCGCGCCACCATCAAGGCGCTGTTCGAAGCGGGCGCCGACGTGTTCCGCTTCAACTTCAGCCATGGCAGCCATGCCGACCACCACGCGCGCTACCTCGTCGTGCGCGCCATCGAAAAGGAATTGGGCCGCCCCATCGCCATCCTGGCCGACCTGCAAGGTCCCAAGCTGCGCATCGGCCAGTTCGGCGGCGGCAAGGTGACGCTGCAAGCCGGCGCAGAGTTCCGCCTGGACCAGGACCCGGCACCGGGAAGTGTGAATCGCGTCTGCCTGCCGCATCCCGAGCTGTTCGCGGTGGTCAGTGCAGGCCAGTCATTGCTGCTGGACGATGGCCGTATCCGCCTCGAAGTGGTCGGCAGTGAGCCGGACGCCATCTACACCCGTGTGGTGACGGGCGGCGTGCTGTCGGATCGCAAAGGCGTGAACGTGCCTGATGCCGTGTTGCCCATCCCCGCGCTCACCGCCAAGGACAAGGCCGACCTCGAATTCGCGCTGGATCTCGGCGTGGACTGGATCGCCCTCTCCTTCGTGCAGCTGCCCGAAGACGTGGCGCAGGCCAAGGCACTGGTGAATGGCCGCGCCGGAGTGCTGTCCAAGCTGGAAAAGCCGGCAGCGCTGGAGCGACTGGAAGAAATCGTCAGCGTGTCCGACGCGATCATGGTGGCGCGCGGTGACCTTGGCGTCGAACTGCCACCCGAGCGCGTGCCCGGCGTCCAGAAGCGCATCGTGCGCCTGTGCCGCAAGCATGGCAAGCCGGTCGTAGTGGCCACGCAGATGCTGGAATCCATGGTCAACGCACCGGTGCCGACGCGTGCCGAAGCCTCGGACGTCGCGAACGCCGTGTATGAAGGCGCGGATGCTGTAATGCTGTCGGCCGAATCGGCCAGCGGCGCGTATCCGGTCCAAGCGGTATCGATCATGAACCGCATCATCTGTGAAGTGGAGCGTGATCCGCTGTATCCCGCCATGATCGAAGCCCAGCACCAGGCTCCGCTGCCCAACAAGGGCGACGCCATCAGCGCCGCCATGCGCGACGCGGCGCGCATCATGGGCGCCAAAGCCATGGTGGCTTATACGAATTCAGGCCATAGCAGCCTGCGCACGGCACGCGAGCGGCCGATGGCGCCGATCGTCAGCATCACCCCCAAACCGGAAACGGCGCGCCGTCTGGCGCTGGCCTGGGGCGTGCACAGCACCGTGAGCCAGGATGTCAGCAATGTGGATGAAATGGTGGCCGCGGCTTGCCGTACGGCGCTGCGCGAGGGGTTCGTGAAGCCGGGCGATCAGATTGCCATTGCAGCGGGCACGCCGTTCGGCCAGCCTGGCAGCACTAACCTGCTGCGCCTGGCGGAAATCTGGCCGCAGTAGATCCTCTAGTACCGTCTTTCTCTTTTGCGC
>NZ_JBFRDW010000458.1:0-5025 GCF_052113985.1 Pseudoduganella sp. RAF53_2
AGTTAATGAACAACATATAGGAATCGGCACTGACATCCTTGTCGATCACCATCTCGTACGGCGCATTACTGTTCAGGAAGCCGTAGAACCAGGCGTCGCGCCCCTCGCCTTCTTTCAAGGTGCGGTCATAGCCCTTGTCGGTATAATACTTGCCGGTCGCCTTCGACACCCAGAACACGGTCGCCGCATTGTTCTTCGCTTTCAGGTTGCGCGCCAGCGCCACCCAGTTGTCGACGCCTTCGTCGCCCAGCCCCGCATCTTCCCAGGCATACAGGAAGGTATTGTTGGCGACCGTTTGAGATACCGCCAGTGGCGTCGCGATCTGGTGCAGGACGTCGTTGCGGATGGCCGCCACCTGGGCCGGCAGCTCGTGCTGGCCGACGCGTTCGCGCGCCGCCCGGCTGGTCTGCATGATACTAAGAGTCGATGAGATAGCGATGAACAGCAGCAGGCACAGGCCCATGCTGAGCAGAAGCTTGTGCCGGATGGACAAGCGGCGAAGCAATTCCATGTTCCCCTCCCAGAGTCGTCGATATTGTTATGGACTCAGCATATCAACGTCGCCCGGGAGGCCACAATCACTAGTGATGCGCTTGCGCAACAATAGCTACTATAGGGATTGGAACATACTAATTACTCAAACGAGCGTTTGAAGGCGATGAAAGCCGCCGTCAGCGCGGACATCTCGGCACGCAGCGCATGCACTTCGCGCTCCAGGGCTGYGACGCGCTCGCTGTCGGCGCCGCCACTGCGCCCGCTGTCCGCAGTACCGCCACCTGCGCCGGCTGGCGCGTGCGCCGAGCCGCCGTAAGCACCCGCCGTCGCATCGCGCGCCAGCGATTCCTCGCCGCCCAGCAGCTGGCCGTAGCGCGGTTCGCGCGTGCCCGGCGCCTGCACCGAGGCCACCAGCGGCGGATATTTATCCATCAAAAACTGCAGGCCGGTTTCCACCTCGGCCACCGACTTGAATTCATACAGCCTGCCGCTGCGGGTGCGGATCTCGCCCGCAGTCTGCAAACCACGCAGCATCAGGATCGCCATGATGGCTACCTTGTCCTGCTCCAGCGACCACTTGATGCGCATGCGGTGCTCGTACTTGGTCACGCGCGAGCCGGACTGGTTGACGGAATTGACCAGCTTCTTCTCGGTCAGACGCGCCAGCACATCGGCTACCGTGTCTTCCGACAACTGCATCACCGGATCGCGGCTCGACAGCTGATTGCAGCCATTGGTCAGCGCGTTCAGGGACAGCGGATAGTTATCCGGCGTGAGGCCTTCTTTCTCGGCCAGTACGGCCAGTACGCGGATTTCAAAGGGGTCCAGAATATCGTCCAAAGCAGTCTCCTTAATCCACGAGTTTATTCAGCTGTGCGGGATCGAATTTATCGCACGCCTCGATGCTTTCGCAATGCAGCCCGGCCGCCTTCATGGTGGCCACGATACGCTCGATTTGCTGCTCTTGTGTGACAGCGTGATTGATCAGGCCATGCAGCGCCTTCGACAGCGGGTCGTCGCCGTTCGGCGTCACGCCATACGCGGCAAACAGGCGCTCGGTCGGGCTGATACGCTGCTGGTCCTTTTGCACGATGTGCGCGGGATTGCCAACTGCCGTACCGCCCGGTGGCACAGGCTTCAGCAGCACGGCGTTGGAACCAACCTTGGCATATTCGCCCACCGTAAAGCCGCCCAGCACTTTGGCGCCGGCGCCCACGATCACGCCGCGCGCCAGCGTCGGATGGCGCTTGGTGCCCGTGTGCAGCGTGGTGCCGCCCAGCGTCACGCCCTGGTAAATAGTGCAGTCGTCGCCTACCTCGGCCGTTTCGCCGATCACCACGCCGAAGCCATGGTCGATGAAGACGCGGCGGCCGATTTTCGCGCCGGGGTGGATTTCAATGCCCGTGACAATCCGCGCCAGATAGGACAGGAAGCGGCCCAGCCACTTCATGTGGTGATGCCAGCACCAGTGCGCCCAGCGGTGCACCACGATCGCGTGCAGGCCCGGATAACAGGTCAGCACCTCCCAGCCATTGCGCGCGGCAGGGTCGCGCTCGATGATGCTGTTGATGTCGTCGCGGAGGTGGGAAAACATAGGGGGCGCGCGTGATTGTTCAGAAATCCATCATAACGCATCCGCAACGCCCGTGCAGATGGCCAAACCCGAGGCAAAGGCAGGTGGCAGGCACATCGTGCCTGCCACCCGGTTTTGGGTCAGGTTTCAGAAGCGATGCGTTGGCGGCGCGCTTCGTACAGGCAGACGCCCGAGGCCACCGACACGTTCAGCGACTCAACGGAACCGAACATCGGAATCGACACCAGCACATCGCAGGTCTCGCGCGTCAGACGGCGCATGCCCTCGCCTTCCGAGCCCATCACGATCGCGGTCGGGCCGCGGTAGTCGCCTTCGTACAAGCCCTTCTCGCCATCATCGGACGTGCCGATCAGCCAGATATCGCGTTCCTTCAGTTCGCGCAGGGTGCGCGCCAGATTGGTCACGGTAATGTACGGCACCGTCTCCGCCGCACCGGAAGCCACCTTGGCGGCGGTCGCGTTCAGGCCCACCGAGCGGTCCTTCGGTGCGATCACCGCATGCGCGCCGGCGCCGTCGGCCACGCGCAGGCAGGCGCCCAGGTTGTGCGGATCGGTGATGCCGTCCAGGACCAGCAGCAGCGGCGGGCCGTCGATGGCGTCCAGCAGCTCGTCCAGGTTGCGCGCCAGCGCCAGCTGGGACGCGAAGGCGATCACGCCCTGGTGGCGGCGGGTGCCGACGATCTTGTCGAGACGGGCCGATTCAACCGGCATCACGCGCACGCCAGCCGCTTTCGCGTTGGCGATCAGGTCTTTCATGCGGCGGTCGTCGCGCGTGGCGTCCACGAAAATCTCTTCAACGCTGGACGCTTCGTGGCGCAGGCGCGAGGTGACGGCGTGGAAGCCGAAAATCATTTTGTTCTTGCTCATGGTGCTCTCGGGTGCGTTAGCGGCGCGGGATGGGACGCAATGGCGGATCGATGATCCGCCCTACGCCGCAGCGCGGCCCCAATATCGGCGCCGCGCCGGCGCCGCCGGGGTGGTTATCGTTTCTTCTTGCTCTTCGCGGACTTGGTCACGCGTGGTGCAGCCTTCGGGTTGGTCTTGGGCTTGCTGCGCTTGAACGCTGGCGCCGCCGGTGCGGCCTGCGTACGGCCTTTGGCGCGTGCGGCCGGCGCCTTGGTCGGCGCCGCGCCACGCGGGCTGATGCTTGGCGCCGGTTTGGCCTTAGGCTTGCGGCCACGCGGCACCATACCCTCTTCGTCCTCGAAGGTATCGAAATCGCCGAAGGAGCCTACCAGGCCGCCGCCTTTGCCGCGGCCGGATTTTTTCGGCGATGGCATCGACATCACTTCGCTGTCGGCCAGGCGCAGGTCGATCTTGCGCGATTCCAGGTCCACGCGCACCACTTGCACGTTCACGCGGCCGGTCAGCTGATAGCGCTTGCCGGTGCGTTCGCCGCGCAGTTCATGGCGCGCTTCGTCGTACTGGAAGTAGTCCGCGCCCAGGTCGGTGATGTGCACCAGGCCTTCCACGAACAGCTGGTCCAGCTGCACGAACACGCCAAAGGTGGTCACGCCGGTGATGATGCCGCTGAACTCTTCGCCCAGCTTGTCCTGCATGAAGTAGCACTTCAGCCAGGCTTCCACGTCGCGCGACGCTTCATCGGCACGGCGTTCGTTGGCCGAGCAATGCACGCCCAGCGCATCCCACACAGTCAGGTCGCCGGAGGCCTTCTTCGGCTCCCGGCCTTCCTGCTTGTCCTTCAGCTGCTGGCGGCGCTGCGCGTTCGAGATCGTGGTATTCAGCACGCTCTTGTCGGCGATCTTCGGCTCGTACTTCCTGCCCTGCAAAACCGCCTTGATGGCGCGGTGCGTCAGCAAGTCCGGATAGCGGCGGATCGGGCTGGTGAAGTGGGCATAGGCCTCATACGCCAGGCCAAAGTGGCCGATATTGTCCGGGCTGTAGACCGCCTGCTGCATGGAGCGCAGCAGCATGGTTTGCAGCAGGTTCGCGTCGGGACGCTCCTTGACCTTTTTCATCAGCTCCGCGTAATCGCGCGCCACTGGCGTATCGCCACCGCCCAGGGACAGTCCAACCTGCTTCAGGAAGTCGCGCACCTGGGTGAGCTTTTCCTTGGTCGGGCTGGCGTGAATGCGGTAGGTGCCGGGGTGTTTGTGGCGCAGCAGCAGATCCGCCGCGCACACGTTCGCCGCCAGCATGCATTCCTCGATCAGCTTGTGCGCATCGTTACGGGTGCGCGGGATGATCTTCTCGATCTTGCCGGAAGGGTTGCAGACGATGTAGGTTTCGGTGGTCTCGAAGTCGATCGCGCCGCGCTCCAGGCGGGCCTTGAGCAGCGCGTGATAGACGTCGTACAGATTCTGCAGGTGCGGCACCAGCTCGGTACGGCGCGCCGCTTCCGGTCCCTTGGTGTTGCCCAGAATGGCCGCCACTTCGGTATAGGTGAAGCGCGCGGCGGAGTGGATCACGGCCGGATAGAACTGGTAAGCCTTGATGTCGCCTTGCGCCGTAATCACGGCATCGCACACCAGGGTCAGACGGTCCACACGCGGATTCAGCGAGCACAGGCCGTTCGACAGCTTCTCCGGCAGCATCGGAATCACACGGCGCGGGAAATAGACCGAAGTGCTGCGTTCMAGCGCATCAGTATCCAGCGCATCGTTCGGCTTGACGTAATTCGAGACGTCGGCAATTGCCACGATCAGGCGATAGCCCTTGCTGCGGCCGATCTTCACCGGCTCGCAATACACGGCATCGTCGAAGTCGCGCGCGTCTTCGCCGTCGATGGTCACCAGCGGCACGTCGCGCAGATCGACACGCTCGCCCCAGTCGGATTCGCGTACCGAATCCGGCAGCTTGGCGGCCTGCTTCAGCGCGGCGTCCGAGAACACATGCGGCACGCCGAACTTGCGCACGGCAATTTCGATTTCCATGCCCGGGTCGTCCATATCGCCCAGCACTTCCACGATCTTGCCA
>NZ_JBFRDW010000459.1:0-4974 GCF_052113985.1 Pseudoduganella sp. RAF53_2
GACCAGATCAGATGCGTCACGTGGCTGGACTGCTTCACCGCGCCATCCACCGCCAGCGAAATCGCGGCAGATTCAATGCCCGGCACTTCCGAAGCGCGGCGAATCTCACCCACCGGCGCGGAGAAATCGAAGGCCTTACCGATTTCCCATGGCCGGCCGGCGTCCTTCATCTTGCCCTGCAGGTCGCGGCGGGTCATGTCCAGGCCCACGGCATAACCGAAGACGTGGGACAACGCATCGGCAACGCCGATGTCCGAGCCGCYCTTGCCGATGGCGACCACCAGTTCGCACTCGTGATGGAAATTGCTGGTCAGCGAAGGGAACGGCAGTTCAACCGTCGCACCCGGCGCAACCGGCACTACGGCGCCGGCATCTCCCGGTTTGCAGAAGAAGAAAGGCGGTTCGCGGTCCGGGTCGGAACCCATTTCACGCGCATGGCCCGCGTAGTTGCGGCCGACGCAGAACACGCGGCGCACAGGGAAGCGCGCATCGGTGCCCGCTATTGGAAGACCCGCAATCTCATGCGGAGGGAAAACGTATTGAGTGCTCATCTTGCTCCTTCAGCTAAACAGYAAAGTACGGCAGGCCGCCTGGAATGGAGGCAGCAAGCTGTCCGCATCCAGATCGGGATTTTGCAGGGCGCGCAGTTGCAGGCCCTGGAACAGAGAGATGATAGCCTCCATTCGCCCATCGATGTCACGGTCGTCCACCAGCAGGCCATGCAGCGCCCTGCCCTTGTGCAGGATGGCGCGGAATTCCTTGCGTGCGCGGGCGTCCGCTTCCTGGGCCACTGTGGCGATGCGCGGATTGCGCGAAGCCTCGGCGTAGATTTCCAGCGGCAGCAGCCAGTGGTTGGGATCGAGGTTCTCGCGCACGCGCAGCGGCACTTCCTCGAGCAGTGCCAGCAGCGGATCGGGACGCGATGCCAGGTCGCGGATCATGGTGGACACGCGCTCCATGTCCTCCTCGACGAAGGCGATGATGATCTCGTCCTTGCTATTAAAGTAGTTATAGATATGGCCCGCGCTCATGCCCGCGGTTTTGGAAATGTCGGACATGCTCGCGCCATGGAAACCGCTACGGCGGAAGCAGGCGGCGGCCGCCTCCAGCACCTGGCGGCGGCGGGTGGCGGCGCGCTCTGGGTCGGATCGGCGTTTGTCGGTGGCAGTCATGATGTGAGGGCTAATTTTCAGTAAGGCGATACTGTGGACAAGCGGCCGATATTTGTCAAACGGCAGTAAATGATTGTAGATTTACAACGAAACCGAATTTTGCGCGGGCCGCGCATTAGCTGATGATATGATGAACGGCAGGTATCCGTTCCCCTTCTGCTGAAAGAGTGTAACGACATGGCCACCCGCACCACACGCACGATCGAAATGCGCCCAGCCGAAGCGGGCGACCAGCGTTTCATGCAGCAGCTGTACGCCAGCACCCAAACTGGCGAATTACGCATGGGCGGCTGCGATGCCAACACCGAACACCTGCTGATCGGTCTTCAATTCCAGGCCCGTCAGACCTGGTTCCAGCACCAATTTCCCAATGCCGACCTGGCCGTGATCCTGGATCGCGACCGGCCGATCGGCCGTCTGTACGTCGATTACGGCGTCGAAGAAATCCGTATCCTCGATATGTGCCTGGTGCCCGAGTACCGCAACCGCGGCATCGGGCTTGGTTTGCTGCGTAGTCTGCAAGCACAGGGCGCCCGCATGCGGGTGCCGGTGCGCCTCAGCGTGTTGCTGGGCAGTCCCGCGCAGCGCCTGCTGCAGCGCTGCGGCTTCAACAACCTGGGTGTGGACGGGCTGCACAACACCATGGAGTGGCAGCCGCCACACTGACGCTTAGCTCCAGCCGCCGCCCAGCACCTTGTACAAGGTGATCTGGTTGGTGGCTTTTGCCAGACGGGCCGTGATCAGGCCTTGCTGCGCCGAATACATCGCCCGCTGCGACACCAGCGCATTCAGATAGGACTCCGTGCCTTTCTCGTAGCGCGCTTCGTGGATTTTGAAGCTCTTCTCCGATGCCGTGGTCAATGCCACCTGCGAGGCCAGACGCTCGTCCATCGTGCCGCGCTGGGCCAGCGCATCGGCCACTTCGCGGAAGGCGGACTGGATCGACTTCTCATACTGCGCCACGGCGATATCGCGGTTGGTCCTGGCGATCGACAGATTGGCGCTGTTCACGCCACCATCGAAGATCGGCAAATTCACCTGCGGCGCAAAACTCCAGGCGCCGCTGCCCGCCTTGAACAGGCCGGAAAGGCTGCTGCTTGCGCTGCCCGCCGTTCCCGTCAGCGTCATGCTGGGGAAGAAGGCGGCACGCGCCACGCCGATATTGGCGTTGGCCGCCTGCAGGCTGCGTTCTGCTTCCACGACATCCGGACGCCGTTGCAGCACGGCGGACGGCACGCCTTCCGGAAGATCGGCCAACTGCGCGACGTTATCGAGCGGACTTTGTGGCAGCAGACGTTCCGGCACCGGTACACCGACCAGCAGGGCCAACGCGTTTTCGTCGGCCGCTACCTGTGCGGTGTAGATTGCCATGTCGTTGCGGGCAGCTTCCACGCTGCTCTGCGCTTCGTACATGTCCAACCCGGATGTTGCGCCGGCATCGAAGCGGCGCTTGCTCAATTCAAAGCTGATCTGCTGGCTTTTCAGCGTGTCTTGCGCCAGACGCAGACGTTCCTTGTCGGCGGCCAGCGTCAGCCAGGCCGTCGCCACCTCGGACACCAGCGCGATCTGCTGCGCATTGCGCGCTTCCTGTGTGCCGAGATAGGTCTGCAAGCCCGCTTCGGACAGATTGCGCACCTTGCCGAAGAAGTCCAGTTCATACGACGGGAACACCAGGCCGCCCGTGTATTGGCGGGTGATGGTGCCGCCCGGCGCACGGCTTGCGTTCTGGTCCACGCCCGCCGACACTTTCGGCAGCAGCGCGGCGCGGTCGATGTTGTACTGCGCACGCGCCTTCTCGATGTTCAGCGTGGAGACGCGCAGGTCGCGGTTATTGGCGAGCGCCATGCCGACCAGCTCACGCAGCTTGTCGTCGGTGATGAAATCGCGCCACTGGATATCGGCGGCGGCTTTCGCGTCCGGCGCCGGTTTGCCCGGCTTGTAAGCCTCGCCCTGCGGCCAGGCTCGCGTCACCGGCGCGTCCGGGCGCTGGTACACCGGCGCCAGGCTGCAGCCGCTCACCAGAGCGGCGACAGCGATGGTAATCAAGGTATTGTTCATATCAGTTTGCTTCCACTACGTTTGTACCGTGCGGCTTGGCGGACTTGCGTCCCACCCAGGCGCGCACCAGCACGAAGAACACCGGCACAAAGAAGATGCCGAGGAAGGTCGCGCTCAGCATCCCGCCCAGCACACCCACGCCGATTGCGTTCTGGCTGCCGGACCCGGCGCCGCTCGAAATTGCCAGCGGCAGCACGCCAAGGCCAAAAGCAATGGACGTCATCAGGATCGGACGCAGTCGCAGCTTCACGGCCTGCAGCGTCGCCTCAACCAGCTCAACGCCCTGCTCCTGCAGCTCCTTGGCGAATTCCACGATCAGAATCGCGTTCTTCGCCGACAGGCCCACCACGGTCAGCAGACCAACTTGGAAGTACACGTCATTCGACAGATGGAACAGCCAGGTCGCCAGCACCGTACCCACCACGCCCAGCGGCACCACCAGCAGCACCGAGAATGGCACCGACCAGCTTTCATACAGCGCGGCCAGGCACAGGAACACGATCAGGATCGAGATCGAATACAGCATCGGCGTCTGCGAACCGGAGTCGCGCTCTTCCAGCGACAAACCGGTCCACTCGAAGCCGATACCCGGCGGCAGCTTGGCTGCGATCTTTTCCATCTCGGCCATCGCCACGCCGGAGCTCACGCCCGGTGCAGGCATGCCCTGGATATTCAGCGAAGACAGGCCGTTGTAGCGCTCCAGGCGCGGCGAGGCATAGATCCATTCGCCGGTGGAGAAGGCGGAGAACGGCACCATCTCGCCCTGCGTGTTTCGCAYGAACCATTTGTTCAGGTCTTCCGGCACCATGCGCGAATCAGCCTGGCCTTGCAGGAACACCTTCTTCACGCGGCCGCGGTCCACGAAGTCGTTGACGTAGGAACTGCCCCAGCCCGTGCTCAGCACGCGGTTGACGTCCGCCACCGAGAGTCCCAGCGCAGTCGCCTTCTGCTGGTCGATATTCAGCTTGAACTGCGGCGTGTCTTCCTGTCCATTCGGGCGCACGCCCATCAGCAGCTTGTTCTGCGAGGCCATGCCCAGCACCTGGTTACGTGCAGCCATCAGCGCATCGTGGCCAACGCCACCGACGTCCTGAAGTTGCAGATCGAAACCGCTGGCATTACCCAGTTCCAGCACCGCAGGCGGCGTGAAGGCGAACACCATCGCATCGCGCAGCTGCATGAAGGCGCCCATGGCGCGGCCCGCTACGGCATCGGCGCTGTTCTGCGCACCATGGCGCTCAGACCAGTCCTTCAGCTTCACGAAGGCGATACCGGTGTTCTGGCCATTGCCGCCAAAGCTGAAGCCCGCCACCGAGAACACGGAAGCCACATTGGCTTTCTCCTCTTTCAGGAAGTGCTGCTCCACTTTCTCGATCGTCTTCAAGGTGCGCTGCTGGGTTGCGCCAGTCGGCAGCTGAATCTGCGAGAACAGTACGCCCTGGTCTTCACCCGGCAGGAAGGAAGTCGGCAGGCGCAGGAACACCAGCGCCAGCACGCCCAGAATCGCCGCGTACACGATCATGGAACGGCCACGGCGGCGCAGCAGTGCCCCAACCCAGCCCTGGTACTTCGAGCTACCAGCATCGAAGGAGCGGTTGAACCAGCCGAAGAAGCCCTTGCCCGTCGCAGGATGGCCTGGCTTCAGGAATGTCGCGCACAGCGCCGCCGAGAACACCATCGCCACCAGCCCGGACAACACCATGGCCGCCACACTGCTGATCGAGAACTGGCGGTAGATCACGCC
>NZ_JBFRDW010000460.1:0-4973 GCF_052113985.1 Pseudoduganella sp. RAF53_2
GCGTGATCTCCACGAACACCAGCAGCGAGGCCCCCAGCGCCGAGGGATTCAGCCGGGCGTGGTAGCCCGTGATTACCCCATCCCGCTCCATGCGCTTGACCCGCTCGATGGCCGGGGTGATCGACAAGCCCACCTGCTCGCTCAGATCCTTCATCGAGATGCGCCCATCATCCTGCAGGATGCGCAGTATTTTCCTGTCAATCTTGTCCAGCCCCCGGACCGATTCTTTTTGCGTTCTCATGATTTTTTACTGAATTCCACGAAATATACAGTAACAAACACTGGCATAACGTCCGTATCATAGCAAAATAATCCGCAGCAAATAATCTGGAGGCAAGTCCATGCGCGTAGTCGTTCTCGGTAGTGGCGTTATCGGTGTTACCACCGCCTATTATCTGGCCCAGGCTGGCCACGATGTGACCGTACTGGACCGCCAGTCCGCACCTGCCCAGGAAACCTCCTTCGCCAACGCCGGCCAAATTTCCCCAGGCTACGCCACCCCATGGGCGGCTCCAGGCATCCCGCTGAAGGCCATGAAGTGGATGCTGCAGCGCCACGCTCCCCTGTCGATCAAGCCGGACGGCACCATGTTCCAGCTGAAGTGGATGTGGGCCATGCTGCGCAACTGCAATGCCGAATCCTACGCGGTCAACAAAGAGCGCATGGTGCGCCTGGCCGAATACTCGCGCGACTGCTTCAAGGCCCTGCGCGCCTCGACCGGCATCGAATACGAAGGCCGCCAGCAAGGCACCATCCAGCTGTTCCGCACCCAGCAGCAGCTGGACCACGCGGCCGCGGACATCGAAGTGCTGAAGGAAACCGGCGTTCCTTACGAACTGCTGACCGGCGGCGAGCTGCTGGAAGCGGAACCGGGCCTGGCTGCGTCCCAGCACAAGCTGGCCGGCGGCCTGCGCCTGCCGAACGATGAAACCGGCGATTGCCAGCTGTTCACCACCCGCCTGCACGCCATGGCTGAAGCGCTGGGCGTGAAATTCCGCTACAACGTGAACATCAGCAGCCTGGCCATGGCCGGCGGCGAAGTGCGCGGCGTGATGTGCGGTTCCGAGCTGGTGGAAGGCGACTCCTTCGTGGTTGCCCTGGGCTCCTACTCCACGCCTTTCCTGAAAGGCATCGTGGACATCCCGGTGTACCCGATGAAGGGCTATTCGATCACCGTGCCGATCACCGACAAGCAGCGTGCGCCGGAATCGACCATCCTGGATGAAACCTACAAAATCGCCGTGACCCGCTTTGACGACCGTATCCGCGTCGGCGGTATGGCTGAGCTGGCGGGCTACAACCATGACCTGAATCCGCGCCGCCGCGAAACCCTGGAGCTGGTGGTGAACGACCTGTTCCCTGGCGCCGGTGATACCGCAAAGGCAACTTTCTGGACCGGCCTGCGCGCCAAGACGCCGGACAGCACCCCGGTCGTGGGCCGCACCGCCGTGCGCAACTTGTTCCTGAACACCGGCCACGGCACCCTGGGCTGGACCATGAGCTGCGGTTCCGCGCAAATGCTGGCCGATATCATGTCCGCCAAGCGCCCCGCCATCCGCGTGGACGACTTGTCCGTTGCACGTTACACCGGCGAAATGCGCGGTGTACGCCAGCCGCAACTGGCCGGCGCTTAATCGCTACAGTTTTCCAACGCGGCCGCACCCCTGCCCGGGGCGCGGCCGCGCTCCATTTGGCATCCCCGCTGCCAGACCGTATAATTTTCCCCTATGAACAAACTTGAAGCCTTCGGCCACATCGCCGCGCTGGCGATCCGGGGAGACCTCGTATTCCCTACCAGTGTCAATGCCGCCCTGC
Source organism: Pseudoduganella sp. RAF53_2 (assembly GCF_052113985.1). NCBI lineage: Bacteria > Pseudomonadati > Pseudomonadota > Betaproteobacteria > Burkholderiales > Oxalobacteraceae > Pseudoduganella > Pseudoduganella sp. RAF53_2. The sequence continues at coordinate 1,816 of NZ_JBFRDW010000460.1, forward strand.
GGGTTCAGCTTGCGCTGGACGACCCGGAATGCCCAATGGAGGATGCGATCAAGCTGGTGCTGGCCGAGCCTCAGCTGGCTGCGCGCACCGTGGCGCTGTCCAATTCCGCCATGTTCAACCGCACCGATGGCCCWACCGTGACCAATGTGCGCTCCGCGATCATGCGCGTGGGCTACCACAATCTGTTCGCGCTGGCGGCAGCCATGGTGGTGCGTGCTTTCGGCTCCAAGATTGTCGATCCTGAACTGCGCGCCAAGGCGGAGCAGCTGTGGGAGCACACCATCCACGTGGCCTGCCTGTCGCGCCTCATTGCGCGCGACGTGACGGGCGTGAACGTGGATACCGCCCTGTTTGCGGCCATCGTGCACGAGGTGGGCGGCTTCTATCTGCTGTCGCGGGCCGATGAATTCCCGGGCCTGCTGGAACCCGATCCGGAAAACTGGCAGCCTGCCAGCGAGGAAATCATCACCCGCGAGGTAATGCACAAGCTGGGCATCCCGGAGCCGGTGGCCACCGCCATTGAAGGCCTGCGCGGCGGTTTCATCCAGATTCCGCCGGAAACCCTGCTGGATACCCTGCTGCTGGCGAATCATTTCGCGCCGGTCGCTTCGCCGCTGGCCAATCCTGAGCGCGATACGGCGCCGCACGAAGAGTCGGTGCTCGATCTGTTTATCGATCAGGATAAGCTGAAGCAGATGCTGGCCGAAGCGGCCGATGATGCGGTGTCGATGAGCGCCGCGCTGCTGGTCTGACGGCGGATCGATGATCCGCCCTAGGCGTTCGCATAGCCGGAACGGAATGGCCTGGCTTCGCCGTCCGGCGTAAATACTTCGCGGTCCACCATGCCGATGTCCGCGCCATACACGTGGATGCCGATCGATACCCGGTCGTCATAGGCATTTTCCACTTGATGAATATCGCCCAGCGTGGGCGACACCGCCGTGATCATGCCTGCATCAAGGCGCTGCGGCGGACCGACGCGCTCCAGCCGCCCTTCCGCACCCTGGCGCCACGATTGCGCCAGTTCCGCCCCGCGCAGCATGCCGATCAGGCCCCATACCGTGTGGTTGTGCACGGGCGTGCTCTGGCCCGGCCCCCAGACGAAGCTAAGCACCGAAAAACGTTTGGCGGGATCGAGATAGAGAAGGTATTGGCGGTAATACTGGGGATCGGGCTGGGCGCAGTCGGCGGACAGCCAGCTGTCCTGCTCAACCAGTGCACGCAGCAGCGCACCGCCCTCGCGGATGATGCGTGCTTCGTCCGCCCCGGTGTCGACCAGGGCGGTCATTGCGTTGACAAATTGTCTCAGCCGCGCGTGCATGCTCCCTCCTGTTGAGGGCCCGCGCGGCCTTGGGGTTAGCTCAAGGCTTTGGCTGGGCCGAAGAACTCATAATACGTCTGTGCTTCAGGAACGCCAAGCTCGCGCAGCGAATTCTTAACTACCTTCATGAATGGCACTGGTCCCAGGAAATAAGCGTCCACGTCGCGCGATTCAGGCAGCCATGCGCCCAGCTGCCTGGTGTCCAGGAAGCCCACCGCATCCGGCGTTGGATGTGCATCGCTGGCTTCCGCGTAGATGTAGTGGCGGGTCAGCTGCGGGTTGGCGGCGGCCAGCTGGTCGATGTGGTCGCGGAAGGCGTGCACACCGCCGTTGCGGGCTGCGTGGATAAAGCGGATTTCGCGGCCAGTCTTCAGGGCGCTGTCCAGCATGGCCAGGGTCGGCGTGATGCCGACGCCGCCGGAGATCAGCACGACAGGTTTGCTGCTGTCGGCCAGGGTAAAGGCGCCCGACGGCGGGAACAGGTCTACCGTGTCGCCTTCTTTCACGCTGCCGTGCAGGTGGTTGGACACCAGGCCACCCTCTTCCCGCTTCACGCTGAYGCGGTAGGTCTTGCCGTTCGGTGCTGCGGACAGCGAATAATTGCGGCGCTGCTCCACGCCATCGATCACGAAACGGATGCCGATGTACTGGCCCGGTTCAAAGTCCAATACCTGCCCGCCGTCCGCAGGACGGAACACGAAGCTGGTGATTTCCGCGCTTTCCTGGCGGCGCTCGGCGATGATGAACTGGCGTGCGCCTCTCCAGCCGCCCGGTGCGGCGGCCTTGTCGTCATAAGCCTTGCCTTCGATGCCGATCAGGATCTTGGCCAGCTGGCCGTAAGCTGCGCCCCAGGCTTCAATCACCGCGTCGGTTGCAATCTCCGCGCCCAGCACTTCGCGGATCGCCTGCAGCAAGGCGGCGCCGACCTTGTCGTAGTCCCCCGGCTGGATTTGCAATGCTACGTGTTTGGCAACGATGGTGTTGACCAGCGGACCCAGTGCCTCCAGGCGCTCGATGTTTTTCGCGTACATCAGGATGCCGTTTGCCAGGGCGCGCTGCTGGTCGCCGCTGTGCTGGTGCGCCTGGTTGAAATAGGGACGGACTTCCGGGTAGTCGCGGAACAGGTTCTGGTAGAAGTGGCGGGTCAGCGCTTCGCCGCCCTGCTCAAGAATGGGGACGGTGGCAGTAACGATGGCGCGGTGTTCGGTGGACAGCATGTTTGGTACTCCTTTGCGTGTAAATATGCATCCATAATACATATTTATCCGCAACGCTGTCAATAAACATGCGTTGAATTTGCATCTTTACAATCAGCGCGGCTTTTTCAGGTGCAGCTGGATTGGTTTTTCGGCTTGTTGCGGCTGCGGCAGGATGTCGGCCAGCGTCACGCCATCGAGGACGTCGAGGAAAGCTTCAGTGGCCGCGCCCAGTTTTTTCTTCAGCGCGCAGTTACGCAGATAGGCGCAGCTGCCCTCTTCTTCGCCAAAACATTCGGCGATAAAGAAGTCGGACTCGCTGTCGCGCACCACGTCGCCGATATTGATTTCATCCGGCTCTCGGTTCAAACGCAGGCCACCGTTACGGCCTCGCACGGTTTCCACCAGGCCGCTGGCGCCCAGCTGGTGGATCACTTTGGTCAGGTGGTTCTTCGAGATACCGTGCAAATCCGCGATGTCCTGGATGGTCACCAGCTTGTCGCGGTTCATGCCGAGCACCATCAGCGAACGCAGGGTGTAGTCGGTAAACGAGGTCAGTCTCATGGCAAATCCATAAAAAGATTCATTTCAAATATTGCTTTAAGCTAAGCTCTAATGTAGCATCCATTATACATCTTAAA
>NZ_JBFRDW010000461.1:0-4957 GCF_052113985.1 Pseudoduganella sp. RAF53_2
CTCTACGTATTGGAGGCCGAAGCCGCCGATCCACACCGCGCCGATCACACCCAGCGCCGCATAGCGCGTGCGATGCATCAGAAGCAGTAGCGCGCCGGCGGTCAGCGCCACCAGCCAGCTGATGCCGTACACGCCCAGCACCGGCGCCCAGCCGGACAGCGGCGACGTATTGTGCGCATAGCCCGCCGACACCCACGAGAACCCGGTGAACAGCCAGCCGCGCAGCCATTCGAACAAGGCCCACATCGCCGGCAGCACCAGCAGATTAGCGGCCGGCAGCGGCAAGGCCCAGYGCTTGCGCAGCCAGCCCGCGGCACCCATCGCCAGACCGGCATACAAGCCCATGGCCGCGCCAAGCAGCGCGATCGAAACCGCGGCCAGCGGTCCGGGCAAGCCGCCGAAGCGGCCTAACGCGATATACAACCAGTGAAAGCCCGCCGTGCACCAGCCGAAGCCAAACGCCCAGCCTACCAGCGCGCCCCCGCGCACGGTGTCGGCGCGCAGCATCTGATAGAACATCAGGGCGAGAGCAAGGATCTGCAGCGGCCACCAGCCGAAAGGCGCGAAGGAAAACACGCTGATGCCGCCAGCGATGGCGGCAATCAGCATACGGCTGCGGGTACTGCGGGGAGGTGCGGACGGCTCGCCAGCACTGGCTTTACGCCAGCGCATCAGTCCTGCTCGTCCACGGAAGGTGGCAGCTTTTCGACGGTCAGCACGTGGATCTGGCGCGCGTCGGCGCGCAGCACCTCAAAGCGCAGATTGTCGATGTCGAACACTTCGCCTTTGTGCGGCATGCGGCCAAGATGCTTGGCGACGAAACCGCCGATGGTATCCACGTCCTCGTCGGACAGGGCTGCGTCCAGCTCTTCGTTGAATTGCTCGATTTCCGTCAGCGCCTTGATGCGCCAGCGCGGGCCGATCTGACCTTCCTTGATGGAGAGGATATTGTCTTCCTCTTCATCGAAATCGTATTCGTCTTCGATATCGCCGACGATCTGCTCCAGCACGTCCTCGATGGTGATCAGGCCGGCCACGCCGGAATACTCGTCCACCACGATCGCCATGTGATTGTGATTGGCGCGGAAATCGCGCAGCAGCACGTTCAGGCGTTTGGATTCCGGGATGAAGATGGCAGGGCGCAGCATATCGCGCACGTCGAAGGATTCTTCGGCGTAGTAGCGCAACAGGTCCTTGGCCAGTAGAATGCCCACGACCTTGTCGCGTTCACCTTCGATGGCCGGAAAACGCGAGTGAGCGGTTTCCAGAACCAGCGGCAGCCAGTCTTCAATAGGCTTGGAAATGTCGATGACGTCCATCTGCGAGCGCGGGATCATGATGTCGCGCGCGGACAGATCGGACACCTGGAACACGCCCTCGATCATCGACAGTGCGTCGGCGTCGATCAGGTTGCGTTCATGGGCATCGTGCAGAACTTCAAGCAGCTCCGAGCGGTTCTCGGGCTCTGGGGAAATCAGTGCGGTGAGTCGCTCAAATAGCGACCGGTGTGGTTTAGCGTCATTTCTGACGCTACTAGAGTGCTCTTGCATAGTTGGCGTTGAAGCCTATTGTTTCGAAGTGCTATAGGATACACCAAACGGACGCGCGGGGTTCGATTTGTCAGTTTGATATGAGTCAGGAGAATGCATGCAGATAAGCGCAGTTGCCTACGGTTCGGATCAATGTGGACTGGTGTGTAGCTATCTGTTCGGCCGTGGCCCGCACCCGCTACCCATTGACGCAGCGGAGGCAGAGCAGTGGCTGCGCCAGCGCGCGGATCATCCCGGCGAATTCGTCTGGCTGCATTTCAATCTCGCTAACACGGCCAGTGAAAAGTGGATGCGCGAGCACACCACGCTGGCCACCGAATACTACGAAAGCCTGCACGAAGGCTCACGTTCGACGCGCATCGAGCAGGCTGACAATACGCTGGTGGCCGTAGTGAATGACGTGCTGCGCGATTTCAGCTACGAGCCTTCCGATATCGCCAGCCTGTCGCTGAGCGTCGACCGCCAGCTGGTGGTAAGTGCGCGCCGTAAGCCGCTGCAGGCCGTCGAACGTCTGCGCCAGGCGGTGCAGCGCGGCGAGACGATTGCCACCACCGTGGTGCTGCTGACCCATTTGCTGCGCGACCAGGCGGATGTGCTGACCCGCATCGTGCGCGATGCCACGACCAAGGTGGACGGCATCGAGGATAGTCTGTTGTCCGGCAAACTGCGCTACAAGCGCGCGGACCTGGGCTTGATGCGCCGCGTGCTGGTGCGCCTGCAACGCCTGCTGGCGCCGGAACCGGCGGCGCTGTTCCGACTTTTGCAACGCCCGCCGACCTGGGTGTCCGAAGCGGACCGCCAGGAGCTGCGCGAGTCGAGCGAGGAATTCGCGGTGACGCTGAATGATATGGCGGCGCTGCAGGAGCGCATCAAGGCGCTGCAGGAAGAGATTGCGGCGCTGGTGAACGAGGCTAATAACCGCAGCCTCTACGTGCTGACCATCGTCACCGTGCTGGCGCTGCCGATCAATCTGATTGCCGGCTTGCTGGGTATGAACGTTGGCGGTATTCCGCTCGCCAATGACAAGGAAGGGTTCTGGATCATCATCGCCATCGTGGCCGTGTTCACGGCCGTGGCGGGATGGTGGGCTTTCGGGAAAGAGCGCGATTAGAGCCTACGGCGGAATCCAGTTTAGAACCCGCGGCGGAATCTAGTTTAGAACCCGCGGCGAAATCTAGTGGCTGCCACATCGTGGCAGCCACTTGGGTTACGCCTTGGGTTTTGATCAGGACGCGTAAGGATCGGCGTAACCGAGTTCGTCCAGGATCTCGGTTTCGATGCCTTCCATCTCCGCCGCTTCCTCATCATCCTCGTGGTCGTAGCCCTGCGCGTGCAGCACGCCGTGCACGATCAGGTGGGCCGTGTGTTCTTCCACCGTTTTCTTCTGCTCGGACGCTTCGCGCAGCAGCACGTCCGTGCACAGGATGATGTCGGCGCGGGTCGGCTCGTCCTCGTCGTAATCCTCGCCCTCGTTGTAGGCAAAGGTCAGCACATTGGTAGCGTAATCCTTGCCGCGGTATTCCCGGTTCAGCTCCTGGCCTTCCTCGGCCGCCACGAAGCGGATGGTCAGTTCGGCCGGCGCGAACAGGGCCGCCTTGACCCACTTGCGGATCATGGGACGGGTAATGTCTTCCTGCAGGCGTGGATCGGCGTACTGGACGGACAGGGTCAGCTTATTTTTTTCGGACATTGCGGACTGCTTTAACGGCGGGTTTAACGGGATGCAGCAGGGGCGCGATTTCCGCACTGGCTTCCTGCGACTGTTCATACGCATCGACGATGCGCGCCACCAGCGGATGGCGCACCACGTCGGCGCTGGAGAAATGGCTGAAGGCGATGCCGCGCACATTGCGCAGTACATGCATCGCATCGACCAGGCCGGACTTCTGGCTCTTTTGCAGGTCGATCTGGGTCACGTCGCCGGTCACCACGGCCTTGCTGCCAAAGCCGATACGGGTCAGGAACATCTTCATCTGTTCGACGGTGGTGTTCTGGGCTTCGTCCAGAATCACGAAAGCGTGGTTCAGCGTGCGGCCGCGCATATAGGCCAGCGGCGCGATTTCGATGATCTGCTTCTCGAACATCTTTTGCGTGCGGTCGAAACCGAGCAGGTCGTACAGCGCGTCGTACAGCGGACGCAGATACGGGTCCACCTTCTGCGCCAGATCGCCCGGCAGGAAGCCCAGGCGCTCGCCGGCTTCCACCGCAGGACGGGTCAGGATGATGCGCTTGATGACGTCGCGCTCCAGCGCATCGACGGCGCAGGCCACGGCCAGATAGGTTTTGCCGGTACCGGCAGGGCCGATGCCGAAGCTGATRTCGTGGTCGAGAATATTGCGCAGGTAGCGGATCTGGTGCGGCGTGCGGCCGCGCAGGTCGGAGCGGCGCGTTTTCAGGATCGGGCTGGTGATGTCCGGATCGTGGAAGGGCGGTTCTTCGCCGGTTTCCTCGGCTTCCGGCGCCAGGCCCGCGCGCTGTTCCACCAGTGCCAGCTGGACTTCTTCCACTGGAATCACTTTGTCCGCCACGTCCCAGAAGCGGGTCAGGATTTCCACCGCACGTTCGGCATTGTCGCCGCTGACGATGAACTTCTCGCCGCGGCGGAAGATGGTCACATCCAGCGCGGCCGAGATCTGGCGCAGGTTTTCGTCCAATGGACCGCACAGGTGGGCGAGGCGCGTGTTATCCAGCGGCTCGGGGATGAAGTAGTGCGGTTGCACTGGTGTTTTTGTTTTCAAAGTAAGGCTTCTCCGCGCAGGGAGTAATCAAGGCTTTCGGTGATGCGCACATTGACCATCTGGCCGTGCAGGGCTGCTGCGTTGGCGCCGCCGTCGAAGTAGACGGTGCGGGTATTGCTGGCGCGTCCCTGCAGTTCGCTGCCGCCGCGTTTGGACGGACCTTCTACCAGCACCTGCATGGTCTGGCCGACCATGGCCGCGCTGTGGCGCTTGGTGTTGGCATCAAACAGGGCTTGCAGACGCTGCAGGCGTGCCGACTTCACCTCGGCCGGCGTATCGTCGGCCAGGTTGGCGGCCGGCGTGCCGGGACGTTTGCTGAAGATGAAGCTGAAGCTGTTGTCGAAGTCGACGTCCTGCACCAGCTTGTACATGGCTTCGAAATCTTCGTCCGTTTCGCCAGGGAAGCCGACGATGAAGTCGGAAGAGATCACCACGTTCGGACGCACGGCTCGCACCTTGCGGATGATGGACTTGTATTCCAGCGCTGTGTAGCCGCGCTTCATCGCGCCCAGGATCTTGTCCGAGCCATGCTGAGCGGGCAGGTAGAGCTGGTCGGCCAGCTTGGGGATATTGGCGTAGCAGTCGATCAGGCGCTGCGTGAATTCTTTCGGGTGGCTGGTCACGAAGCGGATGCGCTCGATGCCCGGAATCGCCGCCACGTACTCAATC
>NZ_JBFRDW010000462.1:0-4938 GCF_052113985.1 Pseudoduganella sp. RAF53_2
ATTCCGCGCCCTATCTCTACGATATTCGTCCCGAAGTAAAAGAGTCTGCCGACGGCAAGGCTGCCGATGCGATGCCGGAAGAGGCAGCACGCAYCGCGCGCGGCAATGTGCCGTTGCTGAAGCCTTGGATTCTCCCAAGCGGCAATGCTTTCATCAAGGACCCGGCACGGCGCTATGTGAGGCCCACGCAACAGCCCGCGATTGATGCGCCCTTTACTCGCGTGGATTACGACGACCGTGCATGGCACGCCGTGCAATTGCCGCATGACTGGGCGATTGAAGGTCCCTTCCTGACTACCGGCCCTTACGGCGGCATGGGGCGCCTGAAGACCTGGGGACCCGCCTGGTATCGCAAGAAGCTGGAACTGCCGGCAAGCGATAAGGGCAAGTCGATTTTCCTGGACGTGGATGGTGCCATGTCTTACGCCAGCGTGTGGGTCAACGGGCAGCTGGCTGGCGGCTGGCCATATGGTTACAACTCCTTCCGCATCAATCTCACGCCTTATCTGAAACCGGGCGCGGCTAACCAGCTGGCGATCCGGCTGGATAATCCGCCGGAGTCGGCGCGTTGGTATCCGGGCGCGGGCTTGTATCGCAATGTGTGGCTGACCAAGACCGAGCCGGTGCACGTGGCGCAATGGGGTGTGCACGTGTCGACCCCGGATGTGTCGCGCGAGTCAGCCAAAATCGTTTGGCAGGTAGCGGTGGATAACGATGGCGGCGCTGCCGCGAACGTGGACGTGAGCACTGAACTGTTTGCGCTCGATGAGCAAGGCAAGCCGACTGGCAAGGCCATTGCAGTGTCGGGAACACCGGATGCTTCGGGCCGGGCGGCCGCGGCAGGCGCACGGGTAGCGCCTGGTGGATCGGCTGCGATCGGCGCGTCAAGCGCGTTGAACACGCAGCGTGCGACCATCGAGGCGGGCGGCAGCGCCAGTGTGTCGGGCGAAGCGACCGTGGCGAATCCGCGTCTGTGGGGGCCGCTGCCGACGCAGAAGCCCAACCGCTACGCCATGGTGACGACCGTGCGCCAGAATGGCCGCGTAGTCGACCGCTATACCACGCCCTTCGGCATCCGCACCGTGCGCTTCGACGGCACGGGCCTGACTGTGAACGGCGAAAAGATCAAGATCCAGGGCGTGAACAACCACCACGACCTCGGCTCGCTGGGCTCCGCCTTCAATGTGCGCGCCGCAGAGCGCCAGCTGCAAATGCTGCAGGAAATGGGCGCCAACGCCGTGCGCATGAGCCACAACCCGCCCGATCCGCAATTACTGGAACTGACGGACCGCATGGGCATGATGGTGGTCGATGAGATTTTCGATTCATGGGAGCGCAAGAAAACGCCGCTCGATTTCCACCTGATCTTCCCTGAATGGCATGAGCCGGACCTGCGCGCCATGCTGCGCCGTGACCGCAATCATCCGTCCATCATCATGTGGAGCGTGGGGAATGAGGTCGGCGAGCAGTACACCGGCGAAGCGGGCGCGAAGATTGGTGCGGAGCTGGTGCGCATCGTGCGCGAGGAAGACAGCAGCCGCCCTGCCACCAACGCCATGAACTATGCCAAGTCCGACATGCCGCTGCCGGCCGAGATGGACGTCATCAGCCTGAATTACCAGGGCACCGGTATCCGCACCCTGCCCGGCCAGTTCCCCTTCTTCCATGAGAAGTTCCCGAACAAGGCGATCCTGCATACGGAAAGTGCGGCGGCGGTGTCCAGCCGCGGCGAGTACCAGTTTCCGGTGCCGGGTGTGTTCAGTGCGGCGGTACGCCCCGGCGCGGGCGGCGATCCGAAAACGCAGCAGGTCAGCGCCTATGAACTCTTCGCGGCAGATTTCGGCAGCTCGGCCGACCGTGCTTTCGGCGCACTGGACCAGAATCCTTACACGGCGGGCGAATTCGTGTGGACCGGCTTCGACTACCTCGGCGAGCCAACGCCCTACTACGGCGCGCGCAGCTCCTACTTCGGCATCATCGACATGGCGGGCTTCAAAAAAGACCGCTTCTATCTTTACCAGTCGCGCTGGCGTCCGGATCTGCCAATGGCGCACATTCTGCCGCATTGGACCTGGCCGGACCGCGTTGGCGAAGTCACGCCGGTACACGTCTTCACCTCGGGCGATGAGGCGGAACTGTTCGTCAACGGTAAATCGCAGGGCCGCCAGAAGAAGGCGCCTTATGCCTATCGCCTGCGCTGGGATTATGTGACTTACGAGCCGGGCGAAATCAGTGTGGTGGCCTACAAGGATGGCAAGGAATGGGCACGCGAGACGGTGAAGACGGCTGGCGCTCCGGCTGCGCTGGCGGTCAGCGCCGATCGCAGCACCATCGATGCCGATGGCCGCGACCTGTCCTTCATCACGGTCCGCATCGTGGATAAGGATGGACGGACGGTGCCGCGCGCCAATAATCATGTGCGCTTCAGCGTGGATGGCCCGGGTGAACTGGTGGCGACCGACAACGGTGATGCGACGAGCTTCGTGTCCTTCCAATCGCCTGAGCGTGCGGCCTTTAATGGACTGGTGCTCGCCATCGTGCGCGCCAAGCCCGGCGCCAGCGGCGCAATCACCGTGCGCGCCAGCGCGGACGGCTTGCAGGGCGCGTCGCTTAGCGTGCAGCCGCGCCGGACGAAATAGCCGCCAGCTGCATCAGCTCCGGCCCATTCAGGTCGGACAGCAGGGTGTACTGCATGCCGTCGCCCTGCCACTGCACGAGCTGGAAGCCGCGCTGGCTGGGCAGTTGGCGTGGCGCGGTAGCCGTGGTAACCGGCGTGGCCGACGTGGTTGCAGTCGCAGCGGGTTGTACGAACATATTGATCCAGTGCAGACGGTGGCGATACACCAGCACGGCCACCGTGCGTCCTTGCAGCACTTCCAGCCGTCCACCGGCCAGCGGGAAGCCTTGCGCCGCAAAGTCGCGAACCGGCGGCGTGTAATCGAGTTTGCCCGCAAACCACGGCTTGACCGTATGCTGATCCGTGGACTGCACATCCGTCAGATGATCCACCTGCAGCGAGCGCAGATGGCTGTCCAGCAGCAGCGCGGTCATATCGGCAGGCGGCCGCGCCGCCAGCATGGGCTGCACCAGCCACAAGGCCAGCATGCCCGCAGCGAATCCGCTGGCCAGCCATGGCGCGCCGGGACGCAGCACATCAAGCCAGCGCCAGCCGGACTTCTGCGGCGCGGCAGGCGCAATGTCTTTTAGGATCGCCTGCCGCAGCGCGGTCGGTGCGGTATGGTAGCTGGCCTTCTCGCGCAGCAGCGCACCCAGTTCGTCGTCAGTCTGCTTCATGATGCCTGTTCCTCGCCCAGTCCACTCAGGGACTGGCGCAATAATTTACGGGCTCGCGACAGGCGCGACATCACCGTCCCCATGGGCACATCCGTGATGCGCGCAATATCCTCATACGGCAGCGCCTCCAGCTCACGCAGGATGATCGCCTCGCGAAACGCCCACGGCAAGGCGCGGATCGCCTGATCCACCTGTTCGCGGCGCACGCGCGCCAGCAGCAGCTCCTGCGGCCCGGCCGTTTCATCGGGCCGCTCGTCCTCTTCTTCCTCGTCCATCGGCAGCGGCTCGTGCTTGCGCGCCCGCAGATAGTCGAAGCACGCGTGGCGCACGATACTGAGCAGCCAGGGCTTCACCGACTCGCCACGCAGGCTGTCGAAGAAACGCCAGGCGCGCAGGCAGGCATCCTGGACCACGTCCTGGGCAGCCTGGTCATCGTGTAGCAGCCAGCATGCAAGGTTAAAGGCCGCATCCAGATGCGGCAGCACTGTCGCTTCAAAGCGCGGCCTGTTTGCAGTCAACAAAATACCTCCTTCATATACCAGACGTATCTGCCCCGCAGTTTATTCCCGTCTTTTTTCGGGAATATTTCAATCAGCTCCCGCGTCTACTGAACAGACCCACCACAAAGGAGCATGCCATGTTAAACCGTCGTGACTTTCTACAGCTTGCCGCCCTCGGCGGAGGCGCCGTATTCGCTTCCGGCCTGGCCGGCTGCGCTCAGATGGCAGCGGGCGGCCGCAATGACGATTTCTACTTCGTCCAGCTGTCCGATACCCACTGGGGCTTCAAAGGCGCCGCCAATCCCGATGCCGCCATCACCCTGCCTAAAGCGGTAGCCGCCGTCAATGCCCTGCCAGTACAGCCGGACTTCATCGTCTTCACCGGCGACCTGACCCACACCACCGACGACCAGGACGAGCGCCGCCGCCGCATGCGCCAGTTCAAGGAGATCGTCGCCGATCTGAAGGTCAAGCAGCACTACTACCTGCCCGGCGAGCACGACGCCTCGCTGGACCGCGGCGCAGCCTTCATCGAACTGTTCGGCCCCACCCACTACACCTTCAACCACCGCGGCGTGCACTTCATCGCGCTGGATAACGTCTCCGATCCCGGCGCCGCAGTGGGCGATGAGCAGATCGCCTGGCTGAAAACCGAGCTGGCCAAGGTGCCAGGCGGCGCGCCCATCGTGATCCTGACCCACCGCCCTCTGTTCGACCTGGTACCGAAATGGGACTGGGCCACGCGCGACGGCGACAAGGTCATGGCCGCGCTCATGCCCTACCAGAACGTCACCATATTCTACGGCCACATTCACCAGGAGCACCACCACCAGACCGCCCATATTCAGCACCACGCCTCCAAGTCCCTGATCTTCCCCCTGCCCGCCCCCGGCTCGCAGGACAAACGCCTGCCCCTGCCCTGGGACGCGGAGCATCCCTACAAAGGCCTGGGCTTCCGCGAGGTGCATGCGCCAGGTCAGACTTTCAACGAACTTACGGTATAAATCATGAACAAAATCAGGACATTAACTACCGTTCTGCTCAGCAGCGCCTTGCTGGCAGGCGCCTGGGCAGCGCGCCCGCAGCAAGCTTCCGGCGATGAGGTTACAATCAAAGTCGTTGCCCAGCGCTTCCATTACACGCC
>NZ_JBFRDW010000463.1:0-7506 GCF_052113985.1 Pseudoduganella sp. RAF53_2
TATTGCAGGAGCGCTTCAAGAAGGAAGTCGATCGCCGCAAAGCCGAGCGTGAAGCTGCCGCCGCCGAGGAAGCCGCGAAGCGCCGCCAGGAAAAACTGGAAGCGCTGACCGCCAAATTCTCACGCAAATGATCGAGTCGCCGGAATCCACGCCGGAACTGCCGCCTTACCCCGGCATCCGGCTGGCCGACGTCCGGCTCGTGAAGTCCGCCGCCGATGCGGAAGCCGCGCAAGCGGCCCTGCTGGCAGCGGACGCCATCGGTTTCGATACCGAGTCCAAACCTACTTTTGTCAAAGGCGAAAGTTCGGACGGCCCGCATCTGGTGCAGTTGGCCGACGATAAACACGCCTGGCTGTTTCAGGTTGGCGCAGATCCTTCGCCCTTTTTGCCGGCGCTGCGGGCGATTCTGGAATCGGACAACACACTCAAGGTGGGCTTCGGGCTGTCCGACGACATCAAGCGCGTGCGCGCCAAACTGGGCATCGAGYCGCTGAAAGTCGTTGACCTGTCCGTTCTGCTGCGCGTGCCGGGACAGAAGAATGACCTCGGCGCGAAAAGCGCCGTGGCCAAGTTCTTCGGCCAGACGCTGCAGAAGTCCAAGAAGATTTCGACCACCAACTGGGCCGCACCGCGCCTCAGCGAAAAACAGATTCTTTACGCGGCCGACGATGCGCAGGTTGCGCTGCGCGTGTTCCGCCACTGGATCGCGGAAGGCAATGTGCTGCCGCCGATTCGTCCACCCAAGCCGCCGAAGCCCAAGCGCGCGCCGAATCCGCCGCGCCCGCTTGCGCCGGTCCTCGCGCAAAACGCCGGCGGCTCGCGCCCCGCTGCAGCTGCGGCGGGCGCCAACGCTGCGGGCGCGGCCAGCGCCGCAACTCAGGCCGTGCCGGCGCTGCTCAAGCCTACGCCGCCCTCGCACGACTGAGCGCAGGCCAGGCGTCCCAGCGTCGCCACCGCGGCGGCATGCCGCTCATCCCACACATGTCCGTAATTCAGGCGGATGCAATTCCTGAACTCGCGCTTGGCGCTGAACATCGGCCCCGGCGCGATGCTGATGCCTGCCGCCAGTGCTTGCCGGTGCAATTCCAGCGCGTCGCATTGTTCCGGCAAGAYCAGCCAAAGGAAATAGCCACCTTCGGGCCGCGTCACGCGCGTACCTGAGGGGAAGTGCTGCGAGATCGCATCCAGCATGTGCCGCTGCTGTCCCGACAACGCCGCGCGCAACTGGCGCAAGTAGCGCTCATAGCCGCCCTGCCCCAGATAACCCGCCAGCGCCAGCTGCGAGGGCATCGCGGCGGCCAGGCTGGTGGTCAGTTTCAGGCGCTCGACATCGCGCGCAAACCGCCCCGGCGCCGCCCAGCCCACGCGAAAGCCCGGCGCCAGGCACTTCGAAAACGAGCTGCAATGCATGACCAACCCCTGCGTGTCGAAGCGCTTGGCCAACGCGGGACGCTGCGCGCCAAAATACAGCTCGCCATACACATCGTCCTCGATCAGTGGCACGCCATGTGACGACAGCAGCTCAACCAGTGCCTGCTTCTTCGCCGGCGGCATCAGGCTGCCCAGCGGATTCTGGAAGCTGGTCATCAGCCAGCACGCCTTGGGCTGGTGCTGTTCCAGCGCCACGGACAGCGCATCGAGATCGATGCCATCACGCGGATGGGTCGCGATTTCGACGGCCTTCAAATCCAGCCGCTCCAGCGCCTGCAAGGCCGCATAGAAACTGGGCGACTCGATCAGTACGGTGTCGCCAGGCCGTGCCACCGCTTGCAGACAAAGATTCAGCGCCTCCAGCGCGCCGTTGGTGATGACGATATCGTCGGCCGGCACCTGCACGCCATCGAGCTGGTAACGCAAGGCGATCTGGCGGCGCAGCTCCGCATTCCCCGGCGGGAGATCGGCCACTGTGCTCCACGGGTCGATATTGCGCAAGCTGGCCGCCGCCGCGCGCGCCAGCTTCTCCAGCGGGAACAGCAGGGGGCTGGGGAAGGCCGAACCGAAAGGCACGATATCCGGCGCGCGGCTGGCATCGAGCACGCTGAACACCAGCTCACTGACATCGACCCGCGTGGACGCAGGGTCCGGCCGCGACACCTCAGGCTCCGGGGCAGCCGGCAATCGGCGCGGCGCCACGTAGTAGCCGGAACGGGGACGGGACTCGATCAAACCGCGCGCTTCGAGCAGGTAGTAAGCCTGGAACACGGTCGACGGGCTGACGCCGCGCCGCTCCTGCTGCTGCCGCACGGACGGCAGGCGCTCACCTTCGCGCAGCACGCCGCTGGCCATCAAATCCCCAAGTTCTTCGGCCAGCGCCTCATACAGCTTCAAACTGATACCCCCGTGATGGTGAACTTTTGATCCTGTTATTCTTCAGCCAGCAGGCGTATCCTTGGAGGACAACCAAGAATAACGGATGCATTTATGCGAATTTTCTCATCAATCGCTCTCCTTGTGGCCCTGCCGCTTCTGGCCCGCGCGGAGCCACTGAAACCCCTGCCCGATACCGTTGAACAGCGCGTGGTGGCGTGCACGGCCTGCCATAAACTGAAGGAAGAGGGAGACGCCTTCTTCCCGCGTATCGCAGGCAAGCCGGCCGGCTACCTGTTCAACCAGCTGCAGAACTTCCGCGACGGCCGCCGCCAGTACCCGCTGATGACTTACATGGTGGAGCAACTGCCGGAGTCCTACCTGCGCGAGATCGCGCAATACTTCTCCGACCTGCATCCGCCCTACCCGCCGCCGGCGCCGACCAGCGCCACCCCGGCCATGATCGAACGCGGGCGCGTCATCGTGCACCAGGGCGACCCGGCCAATAAAGTCCCGGCCTGCATCGCCTGCCACGGCGACAAGATGACCGGCGTTGCGCCATCCATTCCCGGCCTGATTGGCTTGCCGCGCGATTACATCAATGCGCAATTCGGCGCCTGGCGCAATAAGGTGCGCAAGGCCCACGCGCCGGACTGCATGGCAGATATCGCCAACCGCCTGAGCGAGGCCGACGTGGCCGCCGTCTCCGGCTGGCTCGCCAGCCAGCCTGCCGACGCCGAAATGCGTCCCGCCGACAGCTTGCCCAAGCCTTTGCCGCTGAAGTGCGGCGGCGTACCACAACAATAAAACTGCCATGAAAAGAACAATCCGAATCATCATCGCCGTGCTCCTGCTGCTGGTTGTGGGCGCGGTCGGCTTCATCTGGCCCAAGCACGATGCCGGCCCGCCGCCGAGCGAAGCATCGAAGTCCATGCCGCTGGCCGACAAGGTGGCGCGCGGCGCTTATCTGGCGAAAGCCGGCGACTGCATGGCCTGCCACACGCCGCGCGGTGGCGCAGCTTATGCGGGCGGCCGTACCTTGCAGACGCCGTTCGGCGGCGTGGTGTCGCCCAACATCACGTCCGACAAGGAAACCGGCATCGGTTCCTGGACCGCCGACGATTTCTGGAACGCCCTGCATAACGGCACCGCCAGGGATGGACGCCTGCTCTACCCTGCTTTCCCGTACACGAACTATACGGTTGTCAGCCGCGACGATTCGGATGCGCTGTACGCCTATTTCCAGACCGTGCCTGCGGTGAAAAAGAAAAGCGAGCCGCATACCCTGCGCTTTCCTTACAACCAGCAGGTGATGCTGGCCGTCTGGCGCGCGCTGTACTTCAAACCGGCCGTCTTCGAAGCGAACAAGGCGAAGCCTGCGGACTGGAACCGCGGCGCTTATCTGGTCAACGGCCTGGGGCACTGCGTGGCCTGCCATAGCTCGCGCAATGTGCTGGGCGCCAGCGACAACAGCTTGTCCGGCGGCCTGATTCCGGTGCTGGGCTGGTATGCACCTTCGCTGACGTCCGATGCCGAAGCGGGTCTCGGTAACTGGCAGGTCGAGCACATCTCGGATCTGCTGAAGACTGGCGTGTCGCCACGCGCGACCGTGT
Organism: Pseudoduganella sp. RAF53_2; assembly: GCF_052113985.1. Lineage (NCBI taxonomy): Bacteria > Pseudomonadati > Pseudomonadota > Betaproteobacteria > Burkholderiales > Oxalobacteraceae > Pseudoduganella > Pseudoduganella sp. RAF53_2. The sequence goes on from NZ_JBFRDW010000463.1 coordinate 3,921, forward strand.
TTGGTCCGATGGCCGAGGTGGTGCGCGAGAGCTTGCAGCATCTGTCCGACGACGATGTGCACGCGATGGCGGTCTATCTGAAGTCGCTGCCGGCCGAGAACGACGGCAAGCCGCAGTATGAACGCTCGAAGGAAGCCGAAGCGATTGCTTATCTGGCGGCCGGCGAGAAGATCTACAGGAATATGTGCATGGACTGCCACGGCGAGAAAGGTGAAGGCAATGCGCCGCACTATCCGCCGCTTTCGGGTAATCGCGCGCTGACCATGGACGTGGCGGTCAATCCAATTCGCATTGTGCTGAATGGCGGCTTTGCGCCGGGCACTGCAGGCAATCCACGGCCTTACGGCATGCCGCCGTTCAGCCATGCGCTGAGTGATATGGAAGTGGCGCAGGTGGTGTCTTACCTGCGCAGCGCCTGGGGCAATAATGCGCCACCGGTGAACAGCACGGACGTGAACCGCTACCGCAACGTGCCGCTTGATTAAAACCTGATGCAAAAGCTAGTGGCAGGCACATCGTGCCTGCCACTTGGTTTCCGCCGTGGGTTTTTACATCATGTCCGCGAAACCGATGCGATCGGTGGTGGCGTTGCGTGCATCGTCGACGCCAACCTTCTTCTTGGCCAGCAGCTCACGCAAGGAGGCGTTCATGGTATGGCAGCCTTCCGCGCCCTTGTGCTCCATCAGCTGGCGAATACCGGACAAATTCGCCGACTCGATCAGCTCCTTCACTTCAGGATGAACGGTCAGCGATTCCGTGGCCAGGTGGTAGCCGTCATTATCCTGCGCCGGCAGCAGCGCCTGGCACAGCACACCGCGCAAGGCATGCGCCAGCGCCTGGTTCTGCGATTCCGAATTACCCAGCAGGCGCATCATCTTCTGCAGTCCCAGCTCGGTCGAGCGCGCATGCAGGGAAGCCAACACCAGCGGACCGGATTCAGCCAGCGCCAGCGCCTCGCGCGCCGTTTCCGCATCGCGGATCTCGCCAATCACGATCACGTCCGGACGCGACTTGCCCTGGCAAGTGTCGCCGATAATCAGCAGCAGACCACTGGTCAGGTGAGCGAATTTGGCTTCGTTGGTGCGCAGACCCAGATTCGCCAGCGGCAGCGGTTCACGCGGGAAGCGGCGCACCACGCAGCCCAGGCGCTTCTTGCCCTGGAAGGAGAAGCAGTTGGCGCGGATGCGCGCCGTATGCAGGTCGATGGCGCGGTCAAACGCGCGGTCCTGGATGCGTTCGCGCCAGTTCGGCTCCACCACCTCGAAGAATTCTTCCAGCTCCTCGCGGGTGATCGGGGAGTCGGTCACCGCCACCATGCCCTTCGGCTGGCGCAGCAGCAGGGGCGAATTCTGGTGAATCAGGATGTCGCTGAAAACCAGTTTGGAGTTAAGCAGGTGCAGGATCTGTTCGACCAGGGTCCCAAATACCGGGTGGTCTTCGTTCTCGATATAGGAAAGGGTGCGAATTTGCGAGTTTTCCATGGACTCTGCTTTCTCCGGGTGGTTTGTGCGGCTTGCCATGATTCTATTTCATTTGCGCAATAGATATAAGTAGCTTTCATCGTTGCTACAACACTCACACCCGGCTATTCCGCCCCGTTTGCATTCTGATCCCCGTTCAGCGCACTCTGTCGCAAGCGGAAGACGTGGAAGCGGCTCCTGATCTATGATTCTCATCATCAAATATTCGAATTCGAAGGAGCAAGAGATGACTTTTTCTGCTGCAGTGCGCAAATCCGTGCTGGCGATTGCCCTGATGGCGGCCGTGGCGCCGCTGACGCAGGTGTCGGCTTCGCCGGGCTGGTTCGCCGGTGAACGCGTTCAGGGCAGCGGCACGATTGTCAAAACGTCACGCGATGTGAGCGGCTACGACGGCCTGGAAATGGGTCTGCCCGGCACCGTGGAAATCCGTCTCGGCGGCTCGGAAGGTGTGCAGATCGAGGCCGACGATAATCTGACTCCGCTGATCGAAACCGTGGTTGACGGCGGCACCCTGAAAATCCGCCCTGTGCGCAAGGAGCTGCAATTCAACTCCCGCAACCTGCGCATCGTGGTCAACGCCCGCAAGATGGAGCATATTTCGGTGGGCGGTTCCGGCACCGTGGATGCGGACGGTCTGCGTGGCCAGCGCATGTCCTTCAACGTGGGCGGCTCCGGCTCGATCAATGTGCGCGGCCTGGAAGCCGAATCCGTGAAGGTGTCGCTGGGCGGCAGCGGCAACCTGAAAGCCAGCGGCAATGCCGATAGCTTGACGGTGGCGATTGGCGGTTCCGGTAAGGTCGGCACCGGCCAGTTGCAAGCGCGCGCGGTGAGCGTGAGCATCGGCGGCTCCGGCCAGGCGACTGTCTGGGCCAAACAGACGCTGGCCGTGAGCGTGGCCGGTTCGGGCGATGTGTCTTACTACGGCGACCCGCAAGTCAGCAAATCCATCATGGGGTCCGGCAGTATTCGCCGCATGAGCGGAGCGCCGCAGTAAGCATTACAAGTCGTACTTCAGCTCAGCGTTGACGGTACGCTGCGTGTAGGGGTGGAAGGCCCAATACTTTTTGTTATTGAGATTGTCCACCCCGACCGACGCCGTCCAGTGCTTGTCGAACCGGTAGCGCACCCGCGCATCCATCACGAAGTAATCCGATACCCCCGTGTACGTGAAACCATTCGGATCGCTGTTATCCAGCGTGCCGTATTGCTTGCCGCTGTAGCGCGCACCCAGGCTGGTGGTCCAGTGCTGGCCCACGTGGTAGGACGCCAGGAAGGTGGCCCGCCACTGCGGCACGCGCGGCTGACGCTTGCCGACGCTGGCCGGCAGCGCGTCATTGCTGACGATCTTCGAGTCGGCGTAGGTCAGGCTGCTGTTGATGGACAGACCATGCACCAGCACTTCGTCTTCCTGCTGCGAGATTTCCAGCCCCGTTGTGCGGATCTTGCCCACGTTCTGCACGGTGCTGATGGTCGGCGCTTGCGGCAAGGGCTGCGAGTACAGCGCATCACGCGTGGTTTCGTGGAACACCGTGGCGCGCAGGCTTCCTTTCGCGGTCAGGCGCTCGGCCGTCAGCTCGCTGGTCCACGACTTCTCGGCGCGCAGATTCGGATCGCTGTTGATGATCTTCCCATCGAGGATCGAGCCCTGGAACAGCTCCGAGGCGGTCGGATTGCGCACCGCACGGCCGGTGGAACCCTTCAGCGTCCAGTGGTCGTTCGCCCGCCACGACAGGGCTGCTTTCGGCGACCAGCTTGATTCGCTGCGCTCTGGGAAGCCAACACCCGTCAACTCGCCGCCGTAAGCTTGCCAGCGCTCGCGGCGCAGGCCCAGCATCGCGCGCCAGTCCTCATCGATGCGCCAGGTGTCCTGCACATAAGCGGACGTCAATCGCGTGTTGCCGTTGAAGGTCGACACGGTCTTGCCTTCGCCGGCACTGATCCAGTCGGCGCCGCTGAATACGCGGGTGCGCAGCTTGGCCGTATCGCGCTGCAGACCGAAGTCCAGCGCGTGGCCGTCACCGGGACGCCAGCTACCCTTCAGCGCCATCGTGTTCCAGCCGCTGCCATGCAGATCGGTCACATTGCCCTGCCCTACCGTATCCGGG
>NZ_JBFRDW010000464.1:0-4925 GCF_052113985.1 Pseudoduganella sp. RAF53_2
GCATGGCGGGGGCCCGTTATGCCGGCGTGTTTTAGCCAGTTTAGCGTCTGAACAACATTGAATATTCTTTTCCAATAAATCCAGACGGCTGTGCTAGTATGCGGCAGCGCCTTGCGGAGACAGGGCGAATATCCGTAGAAAAGAGAATATTGGAGAAGGAACAGTGAGTATTTTCAGAACCAAAAACCTGGACGACATGGTGGCAACTGCCCGTGCTCCAGGTGGCCTGCGCAAGGTGCTGGGCCCGTTTGACCTCGTCCTGATGGGCATTGGCGCCATCGTCGGTACAGGTATCTTCGTCCTGACCGGTACTGGCGCGCTGACTGCTGGTCCTGCTCTGACTATTTCCTTCGTCGTCGCCGCAATCGCCTGCGCTTTTGCGGCGCTGTGCTATGCCGAATTCGCTTCCACCGTCCCGGTGGCCGGTTCCATTTATACCTACAGCTACGCCACTCTGGGCGAGCTGGTGGCGTGGATGATCGGTTGGGACCTGATGCTGGAATATGGCCTGGCCACTTCCGCTGTGTCGGTTGCCTGGTCCGGCTACTTCCAGTCTTTGATCGACGCCATCGGCATCCATCTGCCGACCGCATTGACGGCGGCGCCAGGCGCCATCCCGGGCGTGAACACGCTGTTCAACCTGCCGGCCTTCCTGATCATGGTCGTGCTGACCGCCCTGCTGGGCTGGGGTGTGCGCGAATCGGCCCGCATGAACAACATCATGGTGGCGATCAAGATCGGCGTGGTGCTGCTGTTCATCGTTGTGGGTGCACGCCACGTGCATCCAGTGAACTGGCATCCATTCGCACCGTATGGCCACACCGGTATTCTGAGCGCTGCGGCGCTGGTGTTCTTCGCSTTYATCGGCTTCGAYGCCGTGACTTCGGCTGCTGAAGAAGTAAAGCGTCCGGAGCGCGATCTGCCGATCGGCATTATCGGTTCACTGACCGTCTGCACGATTCTGTACGTGATCGTGGCAGCCATCATGACCGGCATCGTTCCTTACAAAGAATTCCTGGGCATCGACCACCCGGTATCGCTGGCGCTGCAATATGCCGGTGAAAACTGGTTTGCCGGCTTCGTCTCGCTGGGCGCGATTCTCGGCATGACCACCGTGATCCTGGTGATGGCATTTGGCCAGACCCGCATTATCTTCGCCATGTCGCGTGACGGCCTGCTGCCGAAGAAACTGTCGACCGTGCATCCGAAATACGGCACCCCGTTCTTCGCTACCTGGCTGGTTGGCCTGATCTTCGGCGCCATCGCTGCGCTGGTGCCGCTGAATGTGCTGGCGGAACTGGTGAACATGGGCACGCTGGCTGCATTCTGCCTGGTGTCGATCGCCGTGGTCATCATGCGCAAGAAGCGCCCTGACCTGCACCGCGCCTTCCGCTGCCCTGGCGTGCCATATGTGCCGGCGCTGGCAGTGATCTTCTGCGTACTGCTGATGACCTACCTGGCTGCCACCACCTGGATTGCCTTCCTGGTCTGGCTGGCCATCGGCCTGGTCGTCTACTTCGGCTACGCACGGCATCGCTCAGTATTGAATACCGCTGCCCAGGCAGCGTAAGCAAAAAGGGGAAGACGAGTTCTTCCCCTTTTTTTATTTTCAACTGGAGGAGAGCAAATCATGAAATTGTTCGCTGCAGCCACGCTGCTGCTTGCCGCTGCTGTTTGCCAGGCAGCCGATGTCCCCACTACTGGCCGTTCCGCTGAAGATGTCGCCCGCGATGCGAATCGCAAACCGGCAGAGATGCTGGCTTTCGCCGGCGTGAAGCCTGGCCAGGTTGTTATCGATTATTTCCCGGGCGGCGGATATTTCACCCGCATCTTCTCCAACGCAGTCGGTCCGACCGGCCAGGTATGGGCCGTGGCGCCGCAGATCTGGATCGATCGCCGCAACGGCAAGCCGCTGCCGCCGCCGGTGTCCGGTGAAGAGGGCCGCAGCAATGTGCATGAATCCATTGGCGATGCGTCCTTCAACGTGCCCTTGAAAGCGGATGTGGTCTGGACCTCCCAGAACTATCACGACATCCACATCTGGGGCGGCGCCGCCGCCACGGCCAAGCTGAACAAAGCTGCCTTCGATGCTCTGAAACCAGGCGGCGTCTTCGTGGTGCTGGACCACGCCAGCGCGCCCGGTCTGGACGACAAAGGCATGAGCGACCTGCATCGCATCGATGAAGCCCTGGTCAAGAAGGAAGTCGAAGCGGCCGGCTTCAAGCTGGATGGCGAGTCTTCGGTTCTGCGCAATGCCGGCGATAACCACAGCCTGAAGGTATTCGATCCGTCGATCCGCGGCAAAACCGACCAGTTCATCCTGCGTTTCCGCAAGCCGTAAAAAATTTCGGGCAGTCTGTCACAAACCGGTTCCGGCGTTCGTCTAATGGGTATGGAAGGCGCATTGTGGCGCTTTCCACCTAGACCGGAGAAATACATCATGACTCATACTGCCCGTATCCCCTTCTTCACCCTGGCACAAAACCAGATGAAGAACATGATCGCCCTGTCCATGTCCGTCAAAAGCGGCGTACTGGGCCACCGCCTGATCGAGCTGATTAACCTGCGCGTGTCCCAGATCAATGGCTGCGGCGTGTGCATCGACATGCACTGGCGCGATCTGATCAAGCAGGGCGCCGATCCGCGCCATCTCAATTCCATCGCCGGCTGGCGCGAGTCGCCTTTCTTCGACGACCGCGAACGCGCTGCGCTGGGCTGGGCCGAAGCCGTCAACGCCCTGCCGCAGAAGGACGATATCGACGCTGCCTTCCGCGAGCTGAAAGAACATTTCAACGATGAGGAAATCGCCCAGATGGGTTATGCCATCTCCGTGATCCGCGGTTGGAACAGCCTGAACCTGAGCCTGCGCAACCAGATCCCGGAAGTGCCACCTCCAGGTATGTAATAAGGCAGAGCGCGCACGGAACGAATCAGAACCTTCTGCGTACCATTCCGTGCGCGACCGCCGGTATCTTGAAGACTCCACATTTAACGGAGTCTTCGCATGAAAAACTTGAAACCTCTCGTCCTCGCAAGCGCCCTGCTGCTGGCTTCGGCCACTAACGCAGCCAGCCAGTATGCTGATCCTGCCAATCCAGGTCTGCCTGCATCAACCTTCAAATGGGATGCCAGCCGTACTGCAATGGTGGTGATCGATCCCCAGATCGATTTCATGAGCGCCAAAGGCGCGGCCTGGGCCCTGGTCGGCGAGAGCGTTACCGAGCAAAAGCTGGTGCCGCACTTGCTGCAGCTGTTCGCCGCCACCAAACGCGCCGGCATGACGGTCGCGATTTCGCCGCACTACTACTATCCGCATGACCACAATTGGAAGTTCCAGGCGCCGGCGGAAAGCGTGCAGCACAAGCTGCGCATGTTCGACCGCAAAGGCAACCTGAATCTGGAGGGCTTCAATGGCTCCGGCGCCGACTGGATGCCTGAGTTCAAGCCTTACATCGAGGACGGCAAGACGATTGTCGCGGCCACCCATAAGCTGTATGGCCCACAGAGCAATGACCTGATGCTCCAGTTGCGCAAGCAAGGCATCGACAAGATCATCCTCACCGGCATGGCATCCAATCTATGCGTGGAATCGCATTTGCGCGAGTTCCTGGAGCGCGGTTTCGAAGTCGTGGTGGTGCGCGATGCGATCGCGGGTCCGAAAGCGCCGGAGGGCGATGGCTATGGCAGCGCGCTCGTAAATTTCCGCTTCATCGCAAACGCCGTCTGGACCACGGATGACGTGTTGAAGCATCTGGAGAATTAATGGCATTAACACTAGACCAGGCACTGGGACAGGTCGATATCACGGCCCTCGCCTTCCAGCGTATAGCGCTGGCGGGGAACGAACTGCCAGGCGCGGCGCCGGAGATGGCTCACTTCATCGCGGTGCTGGAGGGCTGTGGCACGCTGGGCACCGCATTGGGTCCCATCTCTGCCAAGGCGGGCGAGCTGCTGCTCTTGCCCGGCTACGCTGCCCCTCGTCCGGGACCTGGTCTGGTGCTGGCACATGGCCTGCTCGCGGCAAAGCTGCTTGACGGCCGCAGCCTGTTCGACGTCCTGCTGCTGCCGCACAGGCTCGATGCGGCAGGGAGCGAATTGTTTACCGGCGCAATTCCCGAACTGCTGCGCGAGTCGGCGCACGGCGGCGCTGGGTCGGCCGCGATCGTGAATTGCGTGGCGCGGCGCCTGGTCACCACGCTGGTACGCCATGCCTGGCCTGATGCGGCAGAGGTCCCCTCTCCCGGCATCAGCAGCCAGCAGGAGCGCCTGGCCAAGATCGTCAAGCTGCTGGAGAAGGACCCGGCCCGCGAGTACACGCTGGATGGGCTGGCGCAAGCGGCGGGCATGAGCCGCACCGTTTTTCACCGCCTCTTCACGCAAACCTACAGCTGCTCGCCGCTGTCAATGCTGCGCGAATTCCGCATGAAGCGCGCCGAGAAGCTGCTGGCCGAGACGGACATGCCGATCAAAATCATCACAGCGCGTCTGGGCTACCGCAGCCGCAGCCATTTCTGGAAGCTGTTCAAGGATGCGCATGGTGTGGACCCTGAACAGTTTCGTCAATCACGTACAGACCCAGCTCCCGGATCACCTCTACTGGTGGACGTCCGCCAGGAGCCAGGTTGATGATGACATGCGCCACGCCCAGTTCCTGTAAGCGCTGCAGGTAAGCCTTTAGCGCATTGCGGCCGGTGCGCATGCCCAGCGTGATCGGAACCGGCGGCGCGTCCGGGTCTTCTTCGAGGTCCAGGTTCAGCGACTGGATGAACGGCTTGGCACCTTCACTGCGCTGGGCCAGCGCCTGCTGCCACAGGCCGATGCGGCCTTGCTGGCGTTCTTCTTCACGGTGATAGGACGCCCAGCCGTCCGCATTGGCCGCAATCCATTGCAGCGATTGACGGGACGTTCCGACCACGATCATCGGC
>NZ_JBFRDW010000465.1:0-4919 GCF_052113985.1 Pseudoduganella sp. RAF53_2
GAAGGAATCAAGGGAAGAGCATTGTCATGGACAGGTTGCGACGTTACTCCATGGCAAATTGACAAGTAGTTACTACCAGCGACGGGAGAAGGTATCGTGCTGATTGTTACATTCGCCGTGTCACTATATATATGACAGTCAACGAAGCCATCACCCGCCGTTTCCTCCCTTGGGTGGTTGCCACGGCCCTGTTTATGGAGCAGCTCGACTCCACCATTGTCAATACAGCAATCCCGRGCATGGCGCTCAGCCTGCATGTCACGCCGCTGAGCCTAAAAGCCGTGGTGACCAGCTACATCCTGAGCCTGGCGGTGGCGATTCCCGTCAGCGGCTGGATGGCGGACCGTTACGGCACCCGCCGCGTGTTCAAGACTGCGGTTGCCATCTTCACCTTCGCCTCCGTGCTGTGCGGCCTGGCGCTGAATTCGCCGATGCTGGTGGCGGCCCGCCTGCTGCAAGGCTTCGGGGCCGCCATGATGATGCCGGTCGGACGGCTGACCATCGTGCGCACCTATCCCAAGTCCGAACTGCTGACGGCCATGAACTTCGTCATCATCCCGGCGCTGATCGGTCCACTGCTGGGACCGACCGTGGGCGGCCTGATCGTGCACTGGATGTCGTGGCGCGAAATCTTCTTTATTAACGTGCCGGTCGGGTTGGCGGCCTGGTGGCTGGCCCACCGCTACATGCCTGACTATCGCGGCGAGTCGGCGCGGCCGCTGGACGTGCTGGGCCTGGTCCTGTTCGGCACCGGCATCGCCCTGCTGTCCTGGCTGCTGGAAGTGTTCGGCGAGCACCAGATCGGTCCGACCGAGTTCGGCGTGCTGTTCCTGCTCTCCTGCGCCCTGCTGGCGGCCTATGCCTACCACGCCCAGAACGAGCCGCATCCGCTGCTGAATCTGAAGCTGTTCCGGGTGCGCACCTTCCGCATCTCGGTGGTCGGCGGCATTTTCACGCGGCTGGGCGTGGGCGGTCTGCCCTTCCTGCTGCCCCTGCTGTACCAGCTTGGCCTGGGCTTTCCGGCCTGGAAATCCGGTCTGCTGATGATGCCGTCGGCGGCCGCGGCCATGGGCATGAAGGTGATCTCCGCCAAACTGCTGCGCCAGTTCGGCTACCGCCAGGTGCTGGTGGTGAACACGGTGCTGATCGGCGTGACCATCGCCATGTACGCCATGGTGAAGCCGGGCACGCCATGGTGGGCCATCGTTCCCATCAGCCTGTGCCAGGGCTTCTTCAACTCCCTGCAATTCTCCAGCATGAACAGCCTGGGCTATGCGGACGTGGAAGGCCAGGACTCCAGCATGGCCAGCACCATCGCCAGTTCCATGCAGCAGCTGTCGATGAGCTTTGGCTTGGCTTGCGGCTCGCTGATCACGGGCTGGTTCCTCGGCGGCCTGCCGCAATCGGACCAGGCGGCCCTGTCGTCCGCCCTGCACCATGCCTTTATCGCCTTGGCCGTACTGACTATTATTACTTCAGCCATTTTCTGGCGTTTGCGCGCAAACGACGGAGAGAGCATCAGCCGCGGCTAAAATACGCGCATGAAAAGACGACTGCTCCTCAGCCTGGTGTCCGCCCTTGCCGTTCTGCCAACGCTGGCTTTAGCCGCCCGGCCGCGCCGCCTGCACGTCGTCACCGCTGAGCTGCCGCCGCTGGTCATGGAAAAAGGCGGTGGCGCCCTACAGGAGATCATGGACGAGCTGTGCCGCCGCATGGATGTAATGCCATCCATGCAATTCTTTCCCTGGCGCCGAGCCATCTTTCTGGCCGCGACCATGCCGGAAACTGCGATCTTCCCCCTGACCCGCCAGCCCGACCGCGAAGACAAGTTCCGCTGGCTGGCGCCGCTGTATGAGGAACGCTACCTCTTCATGGCCCCGCGCGATGGCCATTTTGATCTGGATAATCCGGAAAACATGAAGGACCGCCGCATCGCCCTGCTGCGCGGCGCGGCCCAGGCCGCCATGCTGCATGAGATGGGCTTTAACAGGATTGTCGAATCGGCATCACTGGAAGAAGTGCACCGCTTCCTCACGGGCGGCATGGCCGATGCGGTGTTCGGCGAGGTTTCCATCATCAAGGCCTCGCTCAAGGAACGCGCCGGGGCGGTGGAATATCGCCTGAGTCAGCCCGTGCGCACTGCCACCGCCTGGCTGGCCGGCTCGCTCGATTTCAGCGATGCGGACGTGGAGCGCTTCCGCCAGACCATGTCCGCCATGCAGGCCGATGGCGCCACACGCCGCATTCTGGGCAAACACGAGCTGTGAAACATCGGCTTTGATTTAATCGGATTCGATATATATAATGAATCCATGAAAAAACCCGCCCATATCTCGCCTGACGACCCGGATGTCATGAAGCTGTCCGATTACCTGTGCTTTGCCGTATATTCGGCAAACTTGGCGTTCGGCAAGGCTTATAAACCCATCCTGGAAAAGCTGGGACTCACCTACACCCAGTACATCACCGTGATCGCCTTGTGGGAGCACGACAACCAGACCGTCAGCGGCCTGGGCGAAAAGCTCTTCCTCGAATCGAACACGCTCACGCCCATMCTGAAAAAGCTGGAGACCATGGGCTATGTGCGCCGCCAGCGCGACGCCGAAGACGAACGGCAGGTGCGCGTCACCCTGACCGAAGCGGGCTACCGCCTGCGCGAAGAAGCGCTTTCCATGAGCCAGGTCATCGAAACGGGCCTGCCGCCCGACGAATTCGCCAAGATCCAGTCCACCATCGCCACCCTGCGCGATACTCTCCTGAAATCCGTCCAGAAATAAAGCCGCCTTCAGGCGCGCCGCGGCGAAGCTGCCGCGGCTTTCGCTCGCCCATACAAATCGCATGCGTTTAAAGCGCATTCGATAATACTGATACAAACGGACACATGGGAGATACGAGCGCTTTGCAAACTGGCAGCACTTTTACACACGTTAGGAGAAATAAATGAAGACCTCCCAAGTTGCAGTCGCCGCCGCTCTGGCCTTCGCCGCCTTCGCTACCGGCGCCAACGCCGCCGACGCACCGAAGAAACCGATGGAAAAATGCTACGGCGTTTCCAAAGCCGGCCAGAACGACTGCGCCGCCGGTCCGGGCACTTCCTGCGCCTCCACCTCCACCAAGGATTACCAGGGCGACGCCTGGACCCTGGTCGACAAGGGCACCTGCACCACCATCAAGACGCCAAAAGGCTTCGGTTCCCTGACCCCGATCAAGCGCTAAGGACCCGTCATGCAGAAACTGAGCAAAATCGCCGCGGCTGCCGCCGTGCTGCTGGCCAGCGCCAGCGCCATGGCTGCCACCCCAGCCCTGCCGACCCCGTCAGGCGCCAAGAACATCATCATCGTTCACGACGCCTTCGTTGACGGCTCCGGCTGGCGCGTGGTGCACGACATCCTGTACTGGAAGGGCTACCACGTCAGCGTGGTGCAGCCGACCTTGCACTCGCTGCAGGAAGACGCCACCCTGGTGGACAAGCAGATCTTCGCCGCCGACGGTCCCGCCATCCTGGTCGGCCACGGCTACGGCGGCAACGTGATCACCGCGGCCGGCAAGGTCGGCAAGATCAAGGGCCTGGTCTACGTCGCGGGTTATGCACCGGACGTCGCGGAAAGCGCCAATCAGCTGGCCAACTCGATTCCACCTGAAGTGGACAACCTGAAGTCCACCTTCGATGGCTTCATCTACTACAACCCCGCCAATTTCGGCCGCGACTACGCGGGCGACCTGGCGGAGAACCGCACCAATTTCATGGCGGTGTCCCAGCAATTTGCGACCATCGCTGCCCTCGGCGGCCAGTCGCGCACCGTCGCATGGCGCGGCATTCCGAGCTACGGCATCGTGGCCACCGAAGACCGCACCATCAATCCCGACCTGCAGCGCTGGATGTACCAGCGTGCCGGAAGCAAGGTCACCGAAGTGAAAGCCAGCCACGCGATCTATATCTCGCAAGCTGAAGCCGTCGCCAAAGTGATCGAAGAGGCCGCAGTGGCCGCAACGAAGTAAGCCTTATATTTACAGGAGAAACACCATGATCAAATCCATCCAAGCTGCCAGCCTGGCCACCGCCRCTGCCCTGATCGCACTGGCATCCGTCGCATCCACCCCAGCCTATGCTGCCTCCGCACAGAAAGAACAGCCGGGCCGCTGCTACGGCGTGAACACCTGCAAGGGCACCAGCCTGTGCGCCACCGCCCACCACGATTGCAAAGGCCTGAACGACTGCAAAGGCCAGGGCGTTGTGGTCAAGACTCCGACCGAGTGCAAGGCACTGGGCGGCACCCTGACCGAACCGAAGTAAACCGACCGCAAAGGCTAGTGGCAGGCACGGTGTGCCTGCCACTTGGGTCAACGGTTCTGAATTTTCGAACGAATGAGGTCAGCGATGTCCAAATCTTTACCCAGCATGGCGGGCTACGGCCTGGGCCTGCGCAAGGAACACWACCGGGATTTCCTGGAAACCGACGTCCCAGTCGATTTTGTGGAAGTCATTTCCGAGAACTTCATGGTGGCCGGCGGCCAGCCGCGCCATATCCTGCGCCAGATCCGCGAACGCTATCCGGTGGCGCTGCATGGCGTATCGATGTCGATCGGCTCGGCCGATGGCTTGCGCATCGATTACCTGGCGCGTCTGAAGACGCTGGTGGAGGAGATCCAGCCCGTGATCGTGTCGGATCATCTGAGCTGGTCGCGCTTCCAGGGATTCAACTCGCACGACCTGCTGCCGCTGCCCTACACCGAGGAAGCGCTGGACATCGTCTGCAACAACATCGACGTGGCGCAGAACACCCTGGGCCGCGCCATGCTGTTCGAGAATCCATCCAGCTATCTGTCTTTCGAAAACGCGGACATGACGGAATGGGAATTCCTGGCCGAGATGAGCAAGCGCACCGGCTGCGGCTTGCTGCTGGACGTGAACAACCTGT
>NZ_JBFRDW010000466.1:0-4911 GCF_052113985.1 Pseudoduganella sp. RAF53_2
GTGCTCCATCAGCCGTTCAGGCCCAGCACGTCGTACATATCGAACAGGCCGGTGCTCTTGTCCGCCAGGAAGCGCGCCGCGCGCAGCGAGCCGTTGGCGTAATGCTGGCGCGAGGACGATTTGTGGCTGATCTCGATGCGCTCGCCTTCGGTGGCAAACATCACGGTATGGTCGCCGATGATGTCGCCGCCGCGCACGGTGRCAAAACCGATCGAGGACGGATCGCGCGGCCCGGTCACGCCTTCGCGCGCGAACACGCCGACCTGCTTCAGGTCGCGCCCCAGCGCATCGGCAATCACCTCGCCCATCTTCAGCGCGGTGCCGGACGGCGCATCGACCTTGTGGCGGTGATGCGCCTCGATGATTTCGATGTCGTAGCCGGTAGCGAACTGCTTGGCCGCGAATTCCAGCAGCTTCAGGGTCACGTTCACGCCCACGCTCATATTCGGCGCGAACACGATGGCGGTCTTCTCGGCCGCCTTGCGGATGGCTGCCTTGCCCGCCTCATCGAAGCCGGTGGTGCCGATCACCAGCTTGACGCCGTGCTCGGCGCAGTAAGCCAGGTGTTCCAGCGTGCCTTCCGGACGGGTGAAGTCGATCAGCACCTGGGCATTCTTCAAGCCTTCGGCCAAGTCGCCCGCCACCGTCACGCCGGAGGGCTGGCCGGTGAAGGCCGCCGCGTCCTGGCCGATATTGGCGCCGCCCGGACGGTCCAGGGCACCGGCCAGGGTGCAGTCCGGATCGGCCTGCACCGCCTCGACCAGCATGCGGCCCATGCGCCCGCCGGCGCCGGCAATTGCGATATTCAGAGTCGTCATGAATGATCCTTACTTGGCCGCGCCGGATTCCTGACCGGCCGGCAGCGGCGCACGCGCCGGCGATGCCTGCTGCTTGTCGGCGGCTGCCTCGGACTTCTTGAATTCCTTGATCGGACCGGCAATGCGCGAAATGTATTCCTGCTCGGTCGGCAGATTGCCGCCTTCGAAGCGCTCCACCTTGCCATCCTTGTCGAAGAACACCACCACCGCGCTGGTGGTCAGCTCGCCGCTGCCCTTGGCTAGGCGGAAGGGGTAATCCCAGCGGTCGGCGTGGAAGGCATCGGCCATCAGCGGCGTGCCGAGCAGGAACTTCACCTGGTCCTTGGTCATGCCCACCTTCAGCTGGGCCATCATTTCCTGCGACACGAAGTTACCCTGCTGGATATCCGGACGGTAAGGCGAGAAGAACCACATGAACTTCTGCAGCTGGGTGATGGTGGTGGTCTGGGCGCCCTGGGACGCTACCACCGGCGCTGGCGCCGGTGCCTTGCTGGCGCAGCCGGCCAGGGCCAGAGCCGCCAGCGGGGCCAGGCATTTCACTAACAAATGGGACGGCAGAGCCGGGGTAACGCGCATAGATGACCTCAAATCCGATTGAGCAGAAGTGCCAAAACGCTATATCATAAAGCACTCCAGCCACATACGATACCAAACATGAGTAACAGCCCCACCGACCTGAAGGCGTCCGGCCTGAAGGCCACCCTGCCGCGCCTGAAGATTCTTGACATTTTCCAGAGCAGCCCAGTGCGTCACCTGACTGCGGAAGACGTCTATAAACAGCTGCTGGCCGAGAATATGGACGTGGGCCTGGCCACCGTGTACCGCGTGCTGACCCAGTTCGAGCAGGCCGGCCTGCTGAACCGCAACCACTTCGAGAGCGGCAAGGCGATTTTCGAACTGAACGAAGGCTCGCACCACGACCACCTGGTGTGCCTGGACTGCGGCCGCGTGGAAGAATTCGTGGACGAGGAAATCGAGAAGCGCCAGCAAGCCATCGCCGCCGAGCGCGGCTTCAAGATCGCCGAACACGCCCTGGCGCTGTACGGCAACTGCACCAAGACCAACTGCCCGCACAAGCATTAAAACCCGAGGCGTAAAGCGGGTGGCAGCCACGTCGTGGCTGCCACCGGGTTCAAGCCGCGGGTTTCAATGCTGGCTCAGGGCATTCGACAGCAGGCGCGATGTAATATCGACAATCGGAATCACCCGCTCGTAGGCCATGCGGGTCGGGCCGATCACTCCCAGGGTACCCACAATCTTGCCGTTCGCCTCGTACGGCGCGGTCACCACGCTCATTTCATCCATCGGCACCAGGTGCGATTCGCCGCCGATGAAGATCTGCACGCCGGACGCCTTGGACGACACGTCCAGCAGCTGGATCAGGCCGGTCTTCTGCTCGAACAGGTCGAACATCTGGCGCAGCGAGCTCATATTCGACGACAGGTCGGCCACCGACAGCAGATTGCGCTCGCCGGCGATCACCATGTCCTCGGTATTCTCGGCCATGGCTTCGCTGCCCGCTTCCACGGCGGCCTGCATCAGGCGCCCCATATCGTCGCGCAGCTGGCGCACCTCGCCCTGCAGGCGGCCGCGCACCTCGTCGAAGGACAGGCCGGAATAATGCTGGTTGATGAAATTGGCCGACTGCTGCAGCTGGGCCGGAGAATAATCCACGTCGGTCAGCAGCATGCGGTTCTGCACATCGCCATTGGGTGACACGATCACCAGCAAGATTCGCTTCTCGCCCAGGCGTAAAAACTCCACCTGCTGGAACACCGACTCATGGCGCGGCGTCAGCACCACGCCCGCGAACTGGGTCAGCGAGGACAGCATCTGCGCCGCGTTGGCAATCAGCTTCTGCGGCGGCTGGGCGGTCGCGCGCAGGCGCGCCTCGACTGCGCTCTCATCGATGTGCTGCACGGTCAGCAGGGTGTCGACAAAGATGCGGTAGCCGCGCGGCGTGGGAATGCGTCCGGCCGAAGTGTGCGGGCTGGCCACATAGCCCAGCTCCTCCAGGTCCGCCATGATGTTGCGGATGGTGGCCGGCGACAGCTCCAGTCCGGAAATCTTGGACAGCGCGCGCGAGCCGACGGGCTGGCCGTCGGCGATATAGCGCTCGACCAGGGCTTTGAGCAGGGTTTGGGCACGGTTATCGAGTTGCATAGCTCTTCATGAAGCGGTGATTGCCCATCTATTCTGCCAACTGTTCTTCCAGCCATGCAAGAAGTTCCTCAAAACTGGAGCAAATTGCATCAGGCTGGACACCGGCCGCCAGATGGGCATCGCTGCCGGTCCGGTTCAGCCAGACCGCGCGCAGGCCGGCGCGCTGGGCGCCTTCCACATCCAGTTTCAGGTCGTCGCCGACATACACCGCCTCCGAGGGCAGCACGCCCAGGGTAGTGCAGGCGGCGCGGAAAATGCCGGGATCGGGCTTGGCCTTGCCGAAATCGGCGGCCGCCAGCGATACCTTGAAATGGTGGGCGAGGCCGATGACTTCAAGATCCGCGTTGCCATTGCTGATGGTTCCCAGCAACACCTGCTGTTTCAGCTTGAGCAAGCCGGGCAAGACGTCGTCATAAGGCTTGACCGCATTGCGCGCGGCGAAGAAATGGCGCATGGCGCCATCGACGTTGGTGGCGTCCTCGCCGGCGTGGGCGAACACCTCGTTCAGGCTGGCACGCCGCAAGGCGCCCAGATCGACGTGCAGTTCCGGCCGCGCGGCCAGCAACTCCATGCGGTGCAGGCGCAGCTGCTCGATGCTGAAATTTTTCGTCACGCCCGGCGCGTGCTCGCTCAGCCAGGCGTGCAAGGTCAGCTCCGCTTCGGCGATCACCGGCGCGATCGGCCACAGGGTGTCATCCAGATCGAAAAGTATGGCTTTCGGCTTCATGCCAGCATTGTCCCACATCGCGAAGACGCGGCCGTGGTAGATTAACGGGCTTATTGCACTGGAGTTAAGTTGATGTCTATCCTGTCACGCGCGCCCTGGGCGCTGGCCGCCGCCGTGCTGGCGGGCTGCGCTACGCAAAGCCCGGCACCGGCGCCGCTATCCGCTTCGCTGTCCGCGTATGTCGTGCTGGGCGAGCAAGGTGCGGCCGTGGCGCGCGTGGTGACGGAAGCGGCAAGCTGCCCGCCGCTGACCGTCGACGGCCAGGCGCTGCCGATGCAGCTGCGCGCGCCGGCCGAAACCATCGCGCTGCGGCCGACCAGCTCGGCGCCGGCCGATTCGGTGCCCAGCCGCTTCCCGGTGCTGACTTGCGAAGCGGCCTTGCCGGCAAATGCGCGCAGCGCCAGCGTCGGCGGCCAGACGCTGCCGCTGCCACGCGCCGAAGCACAGCGCATCGTGGTGATCGGCGACACCGGCTGCCGCCTGAAAAAGTCCGACAACAACTACCAGGCCTGCAACGATGCGCAAGCGACGCCGTTTGCCACCATTGCCGCCGCCGCGGCGAAGTGGCAGCCCGACCTGGTGATCCACGTCGGCGACTACCACTACCGCGAGAATCCCTGCCCCGAAGGCAACGCCGGCTGCGCCGGTTCGCCCYGGGGTTATGGCTGGGACGCCTGGCGCGAAGACTTCTTCCGTCCCGCCGCGCCGCTGCTGGCGGCAGCGCCCTGGGTCATGGTGCGCGGCAATCACGAAACCTGCACCCGCGCCGGACAAGGCTGGTGGCGCTTCCTCGATCCGCGTCCGCTGCAGCCAGGCCGCGACTGCAATGCCGCCGCCGATGATCTGAGCGGCAACTACA
This sequence comes from Pseudoduganella sp. RAF53_2, assembly GCF_052113985.1. Classification (NCBI taxonomy): domain Bacteria; kingdom Pseudomonadati; phylum Pseudomonadota; class Betaproteobacteria; order Burkholderiales; family Oxalobacteraceae; genus Pseudoduganella; species Pseudoduganella sp. RAF53_2. The sequence goes on from NZ_JBFRDW010000466.1 coordinate 4,568, forward strand.
GCGATCCCTACGCCGTGCCGATCGGCGGCGCCAGCCAGTTGCTGGTGCTGGATACCACCGCCACCAGCTGGCGCGGCATCAAGCCCGGCCAGCCCGGCTGGGACCAGTACCGCGACACCTACCGCAAGCTGGAGCAGCTGTCGCAGCAGGCGCGCTGGAACCTGGGCCTGAATCATCAGCCGATGCTGGGCTTCGGCGCCGACATCGACAAGAAAAGCAAGCAGCGCTTCCTGGAGCTGGGCGACCTCGGCCTGCAGCAAACCTTCGGCTCGCTGAATCCCCTGCTGCTGCCCGACAGCGTACAAGCCATGCTGTCCGGCCACGTGCACCTGTGGCAGCAGGTC
>NZ_JBFRDW010000467.1:0-4895 GCF_052113985.1 Pseudoduganella sp. RAF53_2
GGTCGGAAATATCCAGCGCCGTGCTGCCTTCYGTACCGGCAGTACGCGACGGCGTCCAGCTAACGTCGAGCAGCGCGCCAGTGACCGGATCGTAATTGCCTAACGGCGCAATATTGTCGTCGAAGGCTGAGACCACGAAGTGCGAGACATAGCGGGTCACTGGATCAAACGCACCAGCAAAGGTCAGATCGAAAGACAGCACACCGCCAAACGCCACGGCATGAAACAAATCATTCGACGTATCGTTGCGAAAGGCGTATCCACCAGCGGCCGGCGTCACGCCCCAGGAATCGATGAAGGCCGAGCTGTCGAAGCCCACCATATTACTGACCACCGCGGTCGCCAACGGCACGCCGGCACTGGCGCTCAGTTGCATGTCCAGATAACCGCTGGCGGCGCCGAAGCCGGAAGTATCGATGGCAACGTGAATCATGCCCGCTGAAGCGAAGCCGCTGCCGGCCGCCAGCGCCGCGGCCAACGCCAGGCGGCGCAGGAAAGTGAACATCATGATCTTATTCCTCAGAAGGTGGCTTTGTAGAGCGCCGGTGCATAGCTGACCAGCGCGCGCGAGGGGTTGGTGAACGTCAGCGGCACATTAAGCGCGGCGCCTGCAACGATAGGACCGGACAGGATCACATAAGGTGCACCGCCATCGCTGCCACTGGCGTTATCCAGCGTGATGCCGCTGGCGAGACTGCCCAGCTTCAACCGCAGTGGGCCGCTCAGCGCAGTGCTGCCGTTGTTCGTGATCGTCACCGCACCAACGTATTTTCCGGTGGCGCGATTCAACGTTGCGCCCTGTTGCGTGAGTTGTACGCTGGCGCTCACGTCGGACTGCACCGTGCCGTGGAAACGCACTTCCGACATATTGCCGAACCAGCTGCCGCCATTGAAGATGCGGAGATAGCGGTAAGCGCCCGCAGCGGCCGACAGCGTTTGCCAGTCCATGGTGGACACAGCCGCCGGTGTCAGCGTGGTCCATGTGGCATTGTCGTTGGAGCCCTGGATCACCGTGCCCTTGATGCGGGCGTAGTTGCTGTCCTGGCGCGGCGCCAGTTCCACGCTGGTCAACGCCGCGTAATTGCCGGCCTTGAAGTCGAAGGTGATGTAGCTGGCGACGCCGGAGTTATTGCTGCCGATGCGGAAGTCGGAGATGGTGCCCAGGTTTGCATCGAACAGTGAATTCACGGTGGCCAGCGTGGTCGCAGCCGGGCGATTCGCTGTCGAATCGATCAGCGTTACGATGCTGGTCACGTTCTTCACCACATCCGACTCGTCGACCAGATACAGCGAAGTGCTGTCGGTCGTAGAAGAATTCGGCAGCCCATCCTTGCCATTCGCCTGCTTGTAGTTGATGGAGAACTTCACCGCGCCGGCTGCAACGCCTTGAGGCATCACTGCCTGCGCCGTAAAGTTGACGTTATCCGTCGTACTCACCGACGCGGACTGGCCTTGAATGCTCACGTTGACGTTGTTGATCGCCTCCTTCGCCACAAAGACCAGCTTCACGGTGTTGCCCGCTACGACGCGGTTGCGCAGGCTTTGTACAGAGCTCAGTGAAGCCGTCGCAATCTTGTTGGACGATTCGGTGGCACCGTACAGGCGCAGCTCCGACATATTGCCGAACCACTGGTTGCCATTGAAGATGCGGATGTAGCGGAATGGCTGCGGGGTGGCGACGGCCAGCGTCTGCCAATCCATCGAGGTACCGGCGGCAGTCGAAATGGTCGTCCAGTTGGCATTGTCGTTCGATCCCTGCACCACAACGCCTTTGATGCGGGTGTAATACTGGTCCTGGCGAGCCAACACTTCGGCGCGCGTGATCGTGGCCGTGCCGCCTTCCTTGAAGTCGAAGGTGATCCAGCCGCCGTAGCCGCTACCGCTCACACGGAAATCAGTCACCGTGCCGAGATTACTGTCGAACAGCAGGTTCGCGGTCGCCAGCAAATCGGTCTGGTTGCGGCCGYTGGAATCGCTGAGCGCAGTGATGTCCAGCAGATTGCCGATGTAACCAGTTTGATCGGACAACAGCAGCGAAGTGCCGTCGGTGGTGAACAGGATTGGCTCGGCATCGACGCCGGCGGCAGTCTTGTAGTTCAAGGCGAACTTCACCTTGCCCGGCGCAGTGCTGGCCGTCATGGTCGCCGTGGCTGTCCAGTTCAGATTGTCGCTGCTGCTCACCGTCGCAGGCACGCCCTGGATGGTGACATTGACGTTGTTGATCGGCGCCGTAGCCTTGAAGGCCAGCTTCACGGTATTGCCCGGCACGATGCGGTTCTTCAGCGCCTGGTCGGAACTGATCGACACCGACGACAGCTGGTTCACCGTCTCATAGCGCGCACCGAAGATGCGGAACTCGGACAGCTCGAAGAAGGTGCTGGAAGGCTGAATCATCTGCAGCTTCAGGAAGCGGAAGCGCTGGTTCTTCAGATCATCCTGCACCGGCATGGTCTGCATGTCTTCCGTTACCGCCGTCAGGCCCGGCGTCAGGCGCGTCCAGTTCTCGTTGTCATTGGAACCGTAAGCTGCGACACCGCCGATACGCTCAGGGAAGCTGGCGCGCACCTGCAGTTGGAAGGAATTGGCGGAGAACTTGAAGCTTGGGCCAAAGTCGAAGTAATGCGTGAGGTCCTGAGCCTGGGTGTACACCACGAATGTGTCGGGCGTGCCATCCAGCGCATTCGGAATCGAGGTGCTGAAGGTGGATGACACGAACATGTTCGAATAATTCATGCTGCCATCGTTCATCAACGGCGTCAGTTCCTGCAGGCCGGTGACGGCCGTGTTCAATGCGGCCAGCTTCTGGGTGAACACATCATCCGTAGCGCTGCCGATGACGCCCGTGACATCAGCGTATGCGGCGTTGTAGACGGCCAGGGTCGACCCGATATAGATCTTGCTGGGGACGTAGCGCGCGATTACCGCGTTGATTGCCGACTGACGGTCGGTGCTGACGACCACCTGCACCGTTCTGGTACTCACTGTCGTACCATCCGACGAAGTGACCACGAAGTTGTAAGTGCCCGCCTGCGCCGGCAGCCAGGCGAACGCGCCGGTGTGCGTATCGAAGCTCGCACCGGCTGGCAGGCCATCGATCTGGTAGCTCAGTACATCGCCGGCACCGGCATCGGTGGCGCCAAAGTTATATGTGATCGTGCTGGTCGATCCTGCATAGGTAAAGATGCCCATGTCCGCATCACCCGAGTTGAAGACCGGGGGCGTCAGCGTGCCGCCTTGCACATTGATGTGGTCAATATCGACGGTGGTGCCGGCGCCCTTGAGCGTCATGAAGAGCATATCGCCCAGACCCTGATAGGCGTTGAAGGCATAGTCCACATAGCGCCATTGGCTGTTGGTGTCCGGCAGGGTAATGGTGTCGCCAAATGCATCCATCGTCGCCACGCCGTTGGTGCGGACCTTGAACGCGACATTGCGCGTGCCATTGGAGGAACCGATCAGCGCGATCGTGGTGCCTGCTCCGGTGGCATAAGCGCGTACGAACGATGCCGTTTCGTCGCTCATCGCAGTGGCGGTGCCATCCAGCGAGGTAAAGCGGTCTTCGATTTCGCGGTAAGGCTCTACGATGGGATGCAGCAGATACTGGCCGCCCTCCGCTTCGGCCGCAGCGGGAATGAAGATCCAGAAATCGCCGCCGCCGTCGACGCCATCCCAGTTGTAGCTCACGCGGTCAGCGAACATTTTCGTGAAGTTCGGCGCGCGCTCTTCGATATTGATGCCGCGGATGTATTTGTAGTAGTAGAACAGTTCCCAGGTGTTCTGGGTCAGGCGTCCGCGATAGCCGCTGGCGAGCGCCTTATAGATAATCGTGGGAACGCCATTCGCATCGGTGTGCGCGGCCGTGGGCACCCATGGCGTGTCATAGCCCAGCATGTAGTGCGCCCAATATTCGGCGGCGTCCAGGATGCGGTCGTTCAGAAATTCGTACGGACCTACCGCGCTGGCCGCGGTGGAGGCGGTGCCATCGACCGGATCGACCTTGGTCCCCTGCGACAAGAGCAAGCGCGCCAGGATCTCGGTATTGGTGACATCTCCCGCGCCGTGTGCCTGGTCGCGCCCCATCTCCACGTGCTGCACGACCGGCGTCACCGCTTCGCCGGTCAGGTCGTTCCTGGTCACGAGGCGGAACAGCTGCTTGATCGCACCATTCTGCCCTTGATCCACCGCTGTTTTATTCACGGTGAACCACTCCACACCTTCGTTGTAGCGCGGCCGGTTGCCGGTGAAGATGTAGCCGGACATGGCGCCGATCAGCGGATACAGGTGCTGATTCATGAAGTAGTTGTTATTGTGCTGCAGGACTTCGATCACAGGCGTGATCAGATTGCTGGTGAAGGCCGCCGTGTCCTGATCCGTCCATTCCAGGGCCGCCGTCTGGCAGCTGGTGTAGCGCATGATCTCCGCTGCCGCCACCATGCGGTTCAGCGGAATACCCGAGTGGATGTGCGCGTCGGTGTAGTAGGCATATTGTGCCGGGTCCATCTGCGACCAGATGCGGATCAGACGCATGGCATTGGCGCGATACGTTTCATCTCCACTGACGTAGTAGAGAATGGCCTGGGTATAGGCCTTCAGTGCATCGGCAATGAACTTCGACTCCACGCCCTGGCTGTTGAAGGCAACCGTACCGGGCTTGGTGGGATCGGAACCGCTCTGGTTACTGGAGCTGATGCTCTTTGACGCCGCACCAGACAACAGCATCTGATTGAAATAGGTATTCCAAGGCTCCCTCTGCGCCAGCACCTGCATGCGCATATTTTCAAGAACATCCCTGGTCAGGCCAACGCCAGGATGTCTGAATCCGCTGGCATCCGTGGTTTCGGTGATCGCCGGCTGGTAACTCGTGGCAATCGTCTGAATGGTGTCTGCTGCAATCC
>NZ_JBFRDW010000468.1:0-4889 GCF_052113985.1 Pseudoduganella sp. RAF53_2
AATAGAAAGCGTCGAAATCCAGTTTGCCTTTGGTGAAGCCGGCTTTGGCCGACAGCAGCCAGGCGCCGATTTCGCCCTCGTATTGCAGGCCGATGTTGCCGAATTCGAGGTGACGGCCGTTCTTCAGGTCGCGCTGGTCGGTCTGCAGAGCGCCCGAACCATCCAGGTATTTCTGCGGCACGTTGCGCAGCGACGGCGAGTTCATCGTGCCCTTGAAGTAGTCGATGTAGGGATCAAGGGAGACACCAGGGTTGCGCGGATCGGCAATCGGAATCGGCAGATAGAAGACGTTATGGTCGTTCAGGTAGTTGGCGCTCAGCTTCCAGGTGCCGGTATCGGTCACGCGCTTGATGTTGGCGCGGAGCTGGCCGCCGCGGTCATTGGGGAAACCGTTGTCGCGATGACCGTCGTCCTGGCGAATGAAGCCGCCGATGGCATAGAAGGTCTTGTCGTCAATGGCGCCGGCCTGGTAAGCGTCCAGGCGCTTGAGACCCGTGGTGCCAAGGCTGACCTGGGCCTTGCCCTGCGTTTTTTCCGTGCCGGTGACCGTGGTGTTGTTGACGATGGCGGCGGCCTGGCTGGCGTAAATCGGCGCCGGTCCGCCGCGCACCACTTCCACCGTTTTCGTCATCAGATCGTAGCGGTTCATGCTGTCGCCGCGGAAGAAGAAGCCGTTAATTTCCGTAAACAGCGGCAGGCCATCCTGCTGGAACAGGGCGTAGCCGTCGTCGGTTGGAATGCCGCGCACGCGGGTGATGTTCTGCACTTCGCCACCAGTCGCTTCAACCTGGATGCCTGGCATTTTGCCCAGCAGGTCGGCCATGTTCTGCGGCGCCAGTTTTTGCACGTCGCCCTGCGACAGCGAGTTCACGGCATAGGACACATCGAAGCGGCGCTGCGGACGGGCGGAGCCGGTGACGACGACGACCTGCGAATCGGTGGTATCGGCAGCGGGCGTAGCGGCAGCGGGTGCCTCTGCGCTTACCTGCGCGAGAGCCGACGTAGTGAGCGCGTACAGCGCGCCGATCGCCGCGGCGAGTGTCTTTTTCCTGATCATGGTTTCACTCCTGGTAGGTAGGGATAAGTCACCAGCAGCTTAAGGACCAATTTTGACCGCTTTATTTATTACTTGTAAAATAAATCGAAAACTTGATGGCAAGGTGATAAGCAATGAGAGCGGCGCGACTGAACCTGGTGTCGGAAGAAAAGCGTTTGCTTCGGCATATGCGCAGCAAAGGGCCGATGCCGCGCACGGAGCTGGCCCTGTCCCTTCAGGTCAGCAACTCCTCATTGACGAAGCTTTCGCATAACCTGATCAGTCTCGGTCTGGTCGAGGAACTGGCTGCGGCTGAACCGCCAGTGCGCGGGCGGCCGACCGTTCCCTTGGCGGTGTCGCCGGCCGGCGGTTTCGCTGCCGGAGCGACGGTGCACAAAGGCGTGCTGGAAATCGCCCTGGTCGATTTTGCAGGCGGTGTCATCTCGCTGACCAGTGAGCAGGTGGGTGCACCCGATCCCATCGAGTTCGCCAACATCCTGGAACAGCGAATCAGTGAGCTGAGCCTCAAACACAAGCTGCTGGGCATGCGTTTTCTCGGTATCGGTGTCGGCGTGCCCGGGCCGGCCGTTTCGCGCAAGGGCGATCAATGGCATACGGTGAAGGACTTGCCGGGATGGCGCGACGTGCCACTGCGGCGGATACTGGACGAAGCCCTCGGCACCAGCGTCCTGCTGGAAAACGACGCCAAGGCGGCAGCGCTGGCGGAATACTATTCGGGCGGCACCATCGGCAAAGCGGCCACCGTCGTGGTGATCCTACTGGGATATGGCATCGGGGCGGGAGTAATTGAAGACGGGCACCTGATCAAGGGGGAATTCGGCAGCGCCGGCGATGTGGGCAGACTGTATCCGTCGGACTTACCGCGCCCGACGACGATGGATCTGCTATCGGTTCTGCAGCAGGCGGGATGTCCGGTGCTGTCGGTCGCCCAGTTCGAGGAACTGACGGCGGGCYATGAGGACGTGATCGAGCAATGGCTGGACCGCGCCGCCGTTCAGCTGGAGTCCCTGGTGAACAGTGCCATCGCCTGGTTCGATCCGGACGAGATTGTGTTTTCAAGCCCGTTGCCGGAATCGATCACATCGCGTCTTGCGGCCAGATTGAACGCCTTGTCTCTGCGTTGGCCGCACTATCGGCAGCACGGCGAGGTGCGCGTGTCGACACTTGGCGGCAGTGCGATCGCGATCGGTGCAGCGCTGCTGCCGATTCACGCTGCGACAGCGCTGCTGGCCTGACACGAAGCGGTCATCTGCGGGCAGTATGCTGGACGGGCCAGGAACTCGCCTCCATTTGCCTCCCGCCTCATGTTCGCCCATCGCCCCCTCATATGGATCGGTCAATGCCGCCGCGCCGTCAAAAATGACCGGCACATCATCGGCTATGCATCCGGCAATTTCGGCAAGGCGATCCTGCTGGGTACTATCGATGTCACGCTGCTCTATCTGCTGACGGACGTTATCGGCATTGCGCCCRCGCGCGTCAGCCAGCTGATGGTGCTGGTGCTTGCTGGGGACCTGATGTTCGATCTTTTGGCGGGATGCATTGCGGGCAGGGCAGAGCGGCATGGCATCGGCTACCGCCGCCTGATCGTGCTTTTCACCCTGCCATGTGCGCTGGTCTTTGCCGCCATTTACAGTTTCCCGCTGTCAGGCATTGACGATATTGTGGTCGCCGGCGCCCTCATCCTGTGTTTTCGCGCCGTTTTCGCGGCCATCGATGTTCCGCATAACGGCTTGCTGGCACGTGTTACGGCCGACAGCCACGCGCGCGGACGCGCCTCCGGCTACCGCACCATCTTCAGTTCCATCGCAAGTATCACCATCGCCTGTGCGATAGCCCCGCTCATGCACGGTGCAGTCGGTAGCGCTGCGCCGGAACGGATGGCGTGGCTGGGCATTGCGGGCGGCCTGCTGTTCTGCGCTTCGTTGCTGTTGGCGGCATGGTGTTCGAAGCCGGCGCATAATGCCGCCCCGGCGCGTCACCGGCAATTGTCGACGCGGCGCTTATTTCCGCGGCCGGACAGCTTGTTTGCCGCGATGGCGTCGATTGCGCTGATCACCGGTTTTGCCACGCCTATGTTCGTCAAGACGCTGCTTTATCTGTGTACTTATGTCTTGCAAAGTCCCGAATTCGCCGGACAGGTTCTGCTGATGCTCGCGGTGAGCCAGATTCTTGGCGCGATGTTCTGGATTGCGATGGTCAGGCATCAGGATAAAACGTCCCTGCTGGCGATGAGTCACGCCATTACGGTTGTGGGAATTGTCCTGTTTGCAGCGGCGGGTGAAAACAGGATTGCGCTGCTGACGTATGCGGCACTGATCGGCATTGGCTTCGCTGGCGTCTTCATGCTGCCATGGGGGATACTGGCCGACATCATCGACTTCTCGGAATTCCGCTATCGGGATCGGCGCGAAACGCTCTCGTTTGCAGTCATGCTGGTGCTGCTGAAGGGCGGCGGTGCAGCAGCGCTGGCGACAATCGGTGGAACGCTTGCAGCACTGGGCTACGTGCCGGGCGCCGTGCAGCCGCCTTCAGTCCTGTTGGGAATGAAAGTGCTGGCATTTGGCGTGCCGGCGGTGGGATCGGGGATCGCAATCCTGATTCTCCGGCATCTGGATATCGGACACACTCTGCACGCGCGGGTCAGCCGCGTGAACCGGATGCGGCGGACAAGGCTGGGCTGACGCCTACTTTCGCGCCAGTGCCTTGGCAGCAGCGGCGACCTGGTCGCGCAGCCACTTGTGTTCCGGCGCCTGATGCACGCGCTCATGCCACAGCTGATAGAAGCGCATCGGCGGGAACTTCACCGGCACATTGAAAATCTTCAGCGGCAGCGAGTTTTCGTAGAAGCGCACAAACTGGCGGCCTGTGGTCAGCACCAGATCCGATTGCGTCACCATGTAAGGAATCAGTCCAAAGTAGGCCGACTCCACGGCCACGTTGCGGCGCAGATTCTGGCGTTCGAGGAAGGAGTCGATCACGCCGCCGTATCCGGGCACCATTTGCGATGGCGCCACGTGGGGCAGGGTGAGGTAATCGTCCAGCGTCATCGCATCGCTTGCGGTGCGCTTGGCGTAAGGACTGGCCGCATGCATCACGCAAATGATCGGGTCCTCGAACAGTTTGGAGATGTGCAGATGCGCCGGTGGTTCATCCCAGTTTGCGATCACCAGGTCCATATCGCCATCGGACAGCATGCGCTGGTAATCGCTGCCTGGCCCCAGGCTGTGGATCACTACCCGGCTCATAGGCGAGCCGCGGCGTAGCATGGACACCACATTCGGCAGGAATTGCGAGTCCAGATAATCCGGAGCGGCTATGTTGAAAGTACGGGCTTCTTCCTGCGGTACAAAGGGCGTCTTCTTGACGAACAGGCCCTCCGCCTCGTCGAGAATGCGCTTGGCGGGACGCAGCAGGCTTTCGCCGTGCTGGGTCGGCACCATGCCGCGCGCGCCGCGCACCAGCAGCGGATCGCCCGTCAATTCACGCAGTTTGCGCAGCGAGGCTGAAATGGAGGGCTGCGGTTGATTGAGCTTGAGCGCCACCCTTGATACGTTCTTCTCCACCAGCAGCAGATAGAGAATGCGGATCAAATGAATATCGAGGTGTTGCGGCAGGCCGGACATGATGCGTGTGTATATTGGATCGAATATGTTGAATATACGCTATTTTTCATGTGTGATGGTGTATAACCGTTTATCTTCTGTAGATTGGCGACCGTCTAACTCAAGGAATTACATGGAATACCTGCTCCCGTACGGACTCGAATGGGCGAATCTGCTGGTGCGCTGGCTGCACATCATCACGGGCATCGCCTGGATCGGCGCATCGT
>NZ_JBFRDW010000469.1:0-4884 GCF_052113985.1 Pseudoduganella sp. RAF53_2
CAACGCGCCCGGTGGTTTCGGCTTCACCTGCGAGATTTCCTACTCGCCGTGGAAGCCGCTGCCGGTCGATGGTGATGACCTGATCGCGCGCTGTGTGGCCGATTGCGTCAAGGTCGGATTCATCAAACCGGACGACGAAGTGGTCACCGCATCCATCGTCGACATGCCTTACGCCTACGTGGTCTACGATCACCAGCGTGCTGACAATGTCGCGACCGTGCGCGCCTGGGCCGAACAGCACGACATCATCCTGGCCGGCCGCTACAGCGAATGGGAATATTACAACTCTGACCACGCTTTCCTGGCCGGGAAGAAGGCGGCCGAGAAAGTAAAAGCCGGCACAATCGAAACGGGGCCTGCCGTCAAAGCGGACGGCTGATTCGCGGCCGCTCGCGTATCTTGAGGATGCCAATCACATTGCAAAGCCGCATACGGCAAAGCACGAGGGCATCCTCTTCCTCCGCCTCCACCTGCAGATCCACGTTCATCCCGTGCACACCCGGCGCCATGCTGACGCCGCGTAGCTGCACGCCTCCGCGCCGGATAATGGCCAGCGCAGATTCCAGCGAAGTGGTGGCGCTATCCACTTCGACGCGCATTCTGAAAGAAGTCTCCATGACGAAATGATAGGCTGCCGTTGGTGGAATAGGCATCCAAAGATTACTCAGAAACCTGCCAATTGAAGAAGATTCTTCTTTCTCGGATAGAATGCAAGGATCGACATTCTGCAAAGCAGGCAAAATCATGGAACAACTGGACGAAATCGACCGCCGTATCCTGCGCGAACTGCGCCGCGACGGCCGCGTAAGCAATACCAAGCTGGCCGAGAAAGTAGGCCTGTCGACCACACCATGCTGGAACCGCGTGCGCGCCCTGGAAGAAGGCGGCGTGATCGAAGGCTACACGGCGCTGYTGAACCAGGAGGCGCTTGGCTTACCGGACACCGTCATCATCGAGGTCACGCTGGAACGCCACGACGACTCCATGCTGGAAAAGTTCGGCCGCGCGCTCGCCACGCTGCCCGAAGTGATCGAGGCTTACCTCCTGACCGGAGAATATGATTACCTGATCAAGGTCGCCGTGGCCGGCACTGCCGGTTATGAAGAATTCCTGCGCAAGAAGCTGTACAAGCTGCCCGGCCTGCGCCACAGCCGCTCCACTTTCGTGCTGCGCTGCCTGAAGCGCGAGCATTCGGTCGAACCTTAACCTTGCAGCAGCGCGAGCACGGCGCTTTCATCGGGATCGAGTTCGCCGCCGCAGCCTTCGCCCAACAGAACACCGCACATATAAGCATCCAACACGCCTGGATGCACGTAGCACTTGCGGCAGACGGCCGGCGTATTGCCCAGCTTTTCGGCCACACTTTCGATAGCCCGCACCACATTGCGCCTGGCTTCCGTCTCCGATTCAAAATGGCCAGCCTCACGCAGCGCCAGCGCCGCCAGCACCGTGCCGGCCCAGGTACGGAAATCCTTGGCCGTGAAATCCTCGCCACTGATGGCGCGCAGATAATCGTTCACGTCCGCGGAACCGATGGCGTGGGTATTACCTTCCTCGTCCACATACTGAAACAGGTCCTGGCCGGGCAAGTCGCGCATGCGCTGAATGATGCGTGCCAGGCGGCGGTCGCTGACGCGCACGGCATGGCTGATGCCACTCTTGCCACGAAAACGAAATTCGACCGCGCTGCCGGCGATGCGTACATGCCGGTTGCGCAAGGTCGTCAGGCCGAAGGACTTGTTCTCACGCGCATACTCCTCATTCCCGATGCGCATCAGCGTCGCTTCCAGCAGATATACAACAGTGGCCAGCGCCTTTTCGCGCGGCAGTCCCGGCAGGCTTAGCGCTTCATCAACCGCACGCCGGATCGACGGCAAGGACGTCGCGAAGTTGGCCATGTGCTCATACTTCGCTTCGTCCCGCACGGTGCGCCAGCGCGGGTGATAACGGTATTGCTTGCGGCCGCGCGCATCACGTCCCGTGGCCTGGAGATGGCCGTTTGGCTGGGCGCATATCCACACATCCGTCCAGGCAGGCGGAATCACCAGGGAGCGTATGCGCGACAGCACCGTTTCATCGCGTACCGCAGCGCCGTCGGCATCCACATAACGAAAGCCATCGCCCTGCGGCACGCGCCGATAGCCTGCGGCGTTGTCGCTCACATAACGCAACCCGGCCAGTCGGGCTGCCGCTACACCATTGATCGCGGAATCGTCGGGTTTCATGATGTGCAAATCCTACCGCCCCTGCGAAATACGCGGCTCACGGTTGCGCGCGCTCTTGGTGAGGCTGAGGTACAATGCCGCTTCCCCCTTTAGTACCAACGGCCCGCAGGCCCCGGAGCAAGACGCATGAAATATCTCCCTGCCTTAGCCCTGGCACTCGCCACGGCAAGCAGCGGCGCGTTCGCCGCAGACACAGTTGAAGAAAACCTCGGTTGGCATACGTCCGCCGAACTTGGCGCAATTACCACCAGCGGTAACACCACCGGTACCACGGTCACCGGCAAAATCGACGCACGTCAGGAAATGCAGGACTGGAGCAATCAATATATTGCGACCGGCTTCTTCAAAGACGACCGTTTCAAGGACGACCAAGGCGTATCGCACAGCAAGCGATCCGCTGAGCGCTTCTCGCTGTCCGCCAAAGCCGGCTACAAGCTGGTGGATGACCAGGAAAAGCTGTTCGCGCTCGGCTCGTACGTGGACGACAAATTCGGCGCGTTCACCCACTACACCACGATCGCAGTGGGTCACTCAAGCCGCTGGCTGGACTCGCCGAACAAATCGCTGGATGTGGAACTCGGTCCTGGCTATATCAACCGCACCCGCTCCACCGGCGAGGAAGAAAGCGGCTTGACCTTGCGCGGCGCGGCTAACCTGCGCTGGAAGATCAGCCCTTCGGCTTCCTTCTCGCAGAGCGTGACCATGGAAACCGGCGCCGGCAATGTGCACTCGGTGGCGGAAACGGCTCTCAGCACCAAGATCAACAGCACCATGCAGATGAAGGCGGCATTCAGCGCCCGTAACGATACCAGCGTCCCGGTGGACAAAAAGAACACCGACACGCAAACCTCGGTGACCCTGGTCTACTCGTTCTGATTCAGTGCGATAGCTGTTTCTGCGTCTGGTACAGGCGGGCATAGATCCCGCCTTGTGCCAGCAGCGAGTCGTGGCCGCCGATTTCCGCAATCGCGCCTGATTGCATGACCACGATACGGTCCGCATTCTCGATGGTGGACAGGCGGTGCGCGATGACCACGGTGGTGCGCCCTTCCATCAGTTTCTCCAGCGCTGCCTGCACCTGGCGCTCGGATTCGGTATCCAGCGCGCTGGTCGCTTCGTCCAGGATCAGGATCGGCGCGTCCTTATACAGCGCGCGGGCAATTGCCAGGCGCTGACGCTGGCCGCCRGACAGGCGCAAGCCATTCTCTCCGACTTCCGTTTCATAGCCTTCCGGCAGGCGCGCGATGAATTCGTGTGCATAGGCCGCACGGGCCGCCGCTTCGATGCGCGCGCGGTCCGGGTTCTCGTCGCCATAAGCGATATTCGCGGACAGCGTGTCGTTGAACAGCACCACATCCTGGCTAACCAGAGCGATCTGGCTGCGCAAGTCCGGCAGGCGGTATTCGCGCAGGTCGACGCCATCCAGCAAGATGCGGCCGGACCCGACATCATAGAAGCGCGGCAGCAGGCTGGCCAGCGTGGTCTTGCCGCTGCCCGAACCGCCCACCAGCGCCACCGTTTCACCGGCGGCGATATCGAGCGACACATTATGTAAGGCCGGCGCAGCGTCGGCATCATCCACGTTGTAGCGGAAGCCGACTTGCTGCAGTTCGATGCGGCCTTGTGCGCGCTCCAGCGTGCGGGTGCCGGTATCGGGTTCAATTGGCGCGTCGATCAGGCCAAACACCGACTTCGCTGCGGCAAGCCCGCGCTGTAGCGGCTCGTTAATTTTGGTCAGGTTCTTGATCGGCGACTGCATGATCAGCAGCGCCGTCAGGAAGGCCACGAAAGCGCCCGGCGACAGTGCACCGGCGCGGGCGCGCAGCAGCGCCACGTAAATCACGGCGGACAACGTCGCCCCCACCAGCATCATGATGACGCCGGAGTTCATGGCAGCCGTTGAGGCATGTTTCACCGCGATCTGGCGATTCAGCTTCACCACTTCATCGAAGCGTTTCTGCTCGTATTTCTGGCCGCCGAAAATCTTCACCACGCGCTGGCCGCCAATGCTCTCGTCGAGCACGCGGGTCAGCTCTCCCATTGCATCCTGGGCACGTTCGCTCAGGCGGCGCATGCGGCGCGCGGCGAAAGTCACCACCAGTGCCACCAGCGGCAACAGGACAAGGCAGAAAGTGGCCAACTGCCAGTCGATCGTGAACAGCGAAACCAGATAGCCAATGGTACCCACCGAATCGCGCACCGCCACGTTGACCACGTTCAGGCCCGCCTGCGACACCTGTGCAGCATCGAAGGCCACGCGCGACAGCGTGGTGCCGGTGGAGGACTGATCGAAATAGCGGTTCGGCAGGCGCAGAATACGGGCGAACATGCCTTCGCGCAGATTGGCCTGGACACGCTGCGTCAGCCAGGTCGAGCCATAATCGGCAAAGAAGCTGCTGACCATGCGCACCATTGCCAGCGCCAGAATCAGTGCGGGAATCGCCCACAGCATGGAGTCGCCGCTATTCTTCGGCAGCAGGCTATCCGCCCATCCCTGCACCACGCCCAGCATGCCGCCGACGTGATGAGTGGCCCCCGGTCCTTCGGGGCCCAGTCCATCGATCACGTTTTGCAGCTGGCGGACCAGCAGCACGTCCGTCGTCGCCGCCACCGCAACCGCCACCAGCGTGGCGATAACGACCCCGATATAGGGCTGGAA
>NZ_JBFRDW010000470.1:0-4833 GCF_052113985.1 Pseudoduganella sp. RAF53_2
CGCTGGGCTTCAACGTCGGCAGCGAAGGCAAGATCGAAAGCATCCAGTGGGATGGCGCCGGCTTCAAGGCTGGCCTGTCGGGCAACACCACCCTGCTGGCCGTCAACGGCCGTGCCTACAAGCCGGAGCTGCTGCGTGCGGCGGTGACCGCGGCCAAGGACAGCAAGAAGCCGATCGACCTGCTGGTGAAGCATGGCCAGCAGTACCGCACGGTGTCGCTGGCCTATTACGGCGGCCTGCGTTATCCGCGCCTGGAGCGCATCGAAGGCACCAAAGACCGTCTGGAAATCCTGCTGTCGCCGCTGAAGTAAGCCAACAACGGCGGGCGCTCCGGTGCGCCCGCCTTCTCCGCCTCCCGCTACAGTGGTCGCAAACTGCACGGAGGCGCCAATGATTACCCTTTACACCTGGGGCACGCCCAACGGCCGCAAGCCCATCATCATGCTGGAAGAACTGGACATCCCTTACCAGGTGCATCCAGTTGACATCAAAGCCGGCGCACAATTCAAGCCGGAATTCCTGGCCATATCCCCCAACAATAAAATCCCCGCCATGACCGACGACGGGGCAAAGGGCGGGCCTCTCTCACTATTCGAAAGCGGTGCCATCCTGACTTACCTGGCCGAGTCCAATGGACGCCTGCTGGCCGAGTCCGGCCACACGCGCTACCGCGCGCTGGAATGGCTGTACTGGCAGATTGGCGGCCTCGGCCCGATGGCCGGCCAGCTGGGCTTCTTCATGAAAAAGGACGATGCGCTGGCGAAAGAGCACTTCACGGCAGAGGTGCAGCGCCTGCTGGACGTGCTGGAACGCGGACTCGGCAAAGGGCCTTATCTGGCCGGCGAGGCCTATTCCATTGCCGACATCGCCACCTATACCTGGACCCACGCGGTCATCGAGCACCAGGCTGAGGCGGCCGCATCGATGATCGCCAACAAGCCTGCGCTGAAAGGCTGGCTGGATCGCGTGGGCAACCGTCCAGCCGTGCAGCGCGGCATGGCCTGGAAGCCTTCCTAGACGAGGTAGCGGCTGCTCCAGGCGGCGATCAGATTGGCCACGTAGACGGCATCTTCGCGTTTGGTGAGGAGGTGGTCTGCCGTGTCCAGCGAGATGAAGCTCTTCGGATGTTTGGCCGCCGTGAAAATATCCACGGCGTTATTGATGCCGACTGTGGTGTCGCCCGGCGCATGCATCACCATCAGGGCCTTGCGCAAGGAGGCGATCTTGTTGCGCAGGCTGTGTTCCGCCACGTCTTCCAGGAACTGGCGCTTGATGCGGAAAGGACGGCCCGCCAGCTGCACCACGGCCTCGCCTTGCGCCGTGATGGCATCGACCTGCTCGCCAAACAGATGCGTGACGTGGGCCGGATCGCTGGGCGCCGCGACCGTCACCACGGCCTGCGCCTCCGGCACCTCGCCCGCCACCGCCAATGTGGCCGCACCGCCGAGGCTGTGGCCGATCAGGAGACGCGGCGCGGCGCGCGTCTGGCGCAGGAAGTCGACAGCGGCCAGCAGGTCGGCGATATTGGACGAGAAATTGGTGTTGGCGAATTCGCCTTCGCTGGCACCCAGTCCCGTGAAGTCGAAGCGCAGCACCGCGATGCCATGCTCGGTCAGGGCCTGCGCGATGCGGCTGGCGGCAAACACGTCCTTGCCGCAGGTGAAGCAATGGGCGAACAGGGCGTAAGCCTTGACGGCGGTTTCGGGAGAGTCGAGGCGGGCGGCCAGCTTTTGTCCAGTTGCACCCGTAAAATCCAGTCGTTCAGCGCGCATGCTTGGCTCCGGAAATATTTTGCCTATTTGTACCACAGTTGCGCCCTGCTTACCCGAACAAGCCATGCAAATACCAGCGCTGCTCATCGCCGCCGAGGCGTTCGCGGAACACCCAGTAATGCGCGTTATCGTCGCCTTCCGCGATGAAATAATCCCGCGTTTGCGTATCGCTCCACCACCCTGCTTCGATGCGCTCGGCCGGCGTTACCACGCGCAGCGATGAGGTGTAGAACGGCCGGTGATCGCGCATCATCAAAGCGATTGGTTTCGGCAGCAGCCACACGGGACGCGGCAAGGGACGCGGCGGCATCTGCGCCTTCACGTCCGCTGCGCGCAGCTTGAGCTGCACCGGCACCCAGTTGTTGGCGTACTCCGGACGGAAGTCGGCGCGTGGCGAAGGCTGCAGTACATTGTCCGTGCCCAGCCGGGCAATCAGCACTTCGAACAGGCGCTGCCGGTCTTCCTTGCTGCCGCCCGGTTCCGGGAACAGCGAATCGCTGAGCGGCGCCATCGGCTCGACCTTGG
Organism: Pseudoduganella sp. RAF53_2; assembly: GCF_052113985.1. Taxonomy (NCBI): domain Bacteria; kingdom Pseudomonadati; phylum Pseudomonadota; class Betaproteobacteria; order Burkholderiales; family Oxalobacteraceae; genus Pseudoduganella; species Pseudoduganella sp. RAF53_2. The sequence continues at coordinate 2,298 of NZ_JBFRDW010000470.1, forward strand.
TCGCTTCCAGGCTGAGGCCAATCACCGGCGCCACCAGCTCCACCTTGCCCAGACGCTCTTTCAGCAGACGCACCAGATGCTCGTCGCGCCAGGTCGGCTCCGACAGCGCAACCTCGATGGGCGTTGGCGGACGCGCTTGCCGCCCGCGCTCGTGCTCCAGTTTCAGGCAGATGCCCTCGACAGCAAACTGGCGCGCGCACAGCCAGCCCGTCAGCTGCTGCAGCAAGCGGCAAGCGCCCGCCAGCAGCAGGTCGGCATTCTCGATGCGGCCAAACAATTCCAGCTTGGCGGTAAAGCTGGGCGGCGCCTCGATCCACTCGAACATTTCCGGCGTGGTGCCATGCGCTGCATCCAGCATGGCCAGCACCGCTGCACCGCACCGCCGCTTCAGGCCGGGACGCGGCAAGCTGTACAGCTCGCCCAGCGTCTGGCAGCCGATGCCCTGCAGCCACGGCAGGAAAGGACGCACGGGCGGCATCAGCCCGGCCGGTAAGCCGTCCAGCCTGCGCATCAGGCTCTTCATTGTTAAAGAACGACCGCCGCCGCTGTGTGCCAGCAGCCAGGCGCCGCGCGCGGTGGGCGCCACACCAAGGTGAGCGCTGAAGCCGAGCGCATGCAGGCTGGCCAGCACACGCCGGCACAGCTTGCGAATGCCGCCGAACAGGCGCAAGCTGGCGCCGATATCCAGCAGCAACGATGCTTCTTCACCTTCTGCCACATTGGGCGTGAACTGCAGCATGGCCATCGCCACCGCATGCAGAGCGTCCGTTTCCTTCAACGGCGCGCGTTCGTGCAATTCCGCATGCGGCGCCATCATCATCACGCCGCCGCGCCGCATGCCCGGACGCACCCCGCAGGCGTGCGCCAGGCTGGATAAAGCTATAACCCCATCCTGCTCCAGCACCACGCTGCACTGGTCATCCGACCACCGCGGGCAGAATATCTCCAGCGGAAGCTGGGGTAGATGCAGGCTGATCCATAAACGCATGACGCAACAAGGTAGAAGGCATTAATGGGAGGAAGAGCGGTTCATCGCGCCGCGGTCCCCGCCGTTTGATAAAGTCAATCTGCACGCCGCCCGATGCGCCGCGCACCGCCAGCCGCAATGGCGCCGGCGACGAGTCTTGCGCTTCCTGGATCGGACGCATCATGCAGAACAAGGTGTCGCTGCTCTGGGCTGCCATGTGCAGGCGGCGCAAGGATTCGCCGCGCACATGCTTGTCCCACAGCAGCACCGCGCCGCAACAACCGCTGCGCAGCGCTTGCTCGGCCGCCCATTGCCCATCGGCCGCGCGGCCGGTGTTCTTCACCCACACCAGCTGCGAAGGCTGCAAGCCCAGCGCGGACAAGCCCAGCACCTGCGGCACTTGCGGCGGCTGCAGCATGACAATCGGACGCGTCAGGCCCGCCAGCGCCGGATGCAGCAAGCGCATCTCGCCGATGCCGTTCTGCTGCAACAGCAACTCAATCAGCGTGCCGGTCGGCCAGCCCCCACCGGGCAGCTGGGCCGACAGCGCGGCATACCCGGTGTCGACGCACCGGGTCGTGCTTTGCGCCAGTTGCGATGCAAACCATAGCGAAGGATGCAAGGCTTCCGGCGCTTTGATCGGATCAGAGCGGGCCATGGAATTCGAAAGCAAATAACTGTATGCATATACAGTACAATCTGCACGGGATTTTGGCAAGGTTTACCTGCGCATCAGGCTGGTAAAATCGCCAACATTGCCTTTTTACCGAACGCTATGGAAACCATCGGCGCAGTTCTCTTTGCCATCGCCCTGCTGCACACTTTCAGCGCCAAGTCTTTCGAGAAATTGGCGCACCGCTACCCGCGCCATCACGGGCTGTTCCACCTGCTCGGCGAAGTGGAAGTGGTGTTCGGCTTCTGGGCGTTCGTGCTGGTGGTGGTGATGGCTTTCGTGGCGGGACCGCAGAATGCGATTGCCTATGCGGAGACTCAGCAGTACACGGAGCCGCTATTCGTGTTCGTGGTAATGGTAGTGGCCGCGTCGCGTCCTGTGCTGGAGTTTGTGCAGCGCGTGCTGGCCACGATTGCGCGTCTGGCGCCGGGACGTAGCGAAGTCATGCTGGCCTGGCTGGGCTTGTCCGTCGTACCGCTGACCGGCTCGCTGATCACCGAGCCTGCCGCGATGACGATTGCTGCGCTGATGCTGGCGCCGCTGGTGTTTCGCGATCCGATGCCGGAATGGCTCAAGTATGGGGCGCTGGGCGTGCTGTTCGTCAACGTGTCGATCGGCGGCACGCTGACTTCCTACGCTGCGCCGCCGGTGCTGATGGTTGCCGGCACCTGGCAATGGGATAGCGCATTCATGGCCGCTCAGTTCGGATGGAAGGCGGCGCTGGCGGTATTCGTCAACGCGACTGTGGTGACGCTGCTGATGCGACGCCACCTGGTTGCCGAGCCACCGCGCGCGGCGGCTGATGCCGCAGCCGTGCCCTTGTTCGTCTGCGCGATTCATCTCGCCTTCCTCGCGGCCGTGGTGCTGCTGGCGCATCATCCGGTGCTGTTCCTGGG
>NZ_JBFRDW010000471.1:0-4826 GCF_052113985.1 Pseudoduganella sp. RAF53_2
TATCAACGCCGTGCGCACTTCGCACTATCCGAACGATCCGCGCTGGTACGATCTGGCCGATGAATACGGCTTGTACATCATGGACGAAGCGGATATCGAGTCGCACGAGTACATGCAGAAGGGCGACCACGATCCGGCGCACCGCGAGGAATTCCAGCTTGGCTACAAGCAGCACTGGAAGCTGGCGCACCTGGACCGCGTGTCGCGCATGGTGCAGCGCGACCGCAACCATCCTTCGATCATTTTCTGGTCGCTGGGGAATGAGGCGGGCACAGGGCCGAATTTCGAGAACGCCGCGAACTGGATTCACCAGAACGACCCGACCCGCCTGGTGAGTTATCTCGGCCACGGCACGATCGGCGAGGAGCATTTGCCGAATCCTTACGTCGATATCTATGCGCCGATGTATGACGATATCGACAAGCTGGCCGATTATGCGCAGGACTCGCGTTACAGGCAGCCGATGATTCAGTGCGAGTATGCGCACTCGATGGGCAATTCGCTGGGCAATTTTGAGGACTACTGGCAGACCATCCGGTCTTACAAAAAGCTGCAGGGCGGCTTTGTGTGGGATTGGGTGGATCAGGGCGTGGCAGCGAAGGACGAGAAGGGCCGCCGTTATTGGGCTTCCGGCTTTGATCTGAATCCGGAGCATGGCGATAACAGCGTGGTCGGTGATGGTGTGGTTCAGGCGGACCGCACGCCTGACCCGGAATATTACGAGCTGCAGAAGGTGTATTCGCCGGTGGTGTTTGAGGGCGACCCTTCCAGGGGACAGCTGCGTGTGGTCAATCGCTATGACTTCCGTGATTTGTCGGGCATGGAGTTCGACTGGACGCTGGCGCGGGATGGCGTGCAGGTGGCTGGTGGTTCACTGGCCGGTGTCGCCGCTGCTGCCGGGACTTCGCGTCCCGTGGCGTTCAAGCCGCCTGCGGTGGCGGCAAATGGCGGCGAGCTGGTGCTGACGCTGCGCGCGAAGGCGAAGGAGGGCGCCACCAAAGGCGTGCCGGCAGGTGCAGTAGTCGGCTGGACGCAGTTCGTGCTGTCGTCGCCAGGCGCGAAAGCCAACGCGATCGCGTGGACCGCCGGCCCGGCAACAGCGCGCGCAGCCGGCGCGGGCGCTGCGGCAGGTGGGAACGCTACGGCAGGCGCGAATGTAGCAGCGAAGGTTGCGGCTGGCGCGCTGGTCAAGCCGGTGCGCGAAGGCGACGAGATCAGGCTGGCGGCAGCTGGTGCGACGCTCGTGATTGACGCGGCGACTGGCCAGGTGCGCTACAGCGCGAAAGGAAAAACGCTCCTGAAAGGCGGCACGCCAAACTTCTGGCGCGGGATGACGGATAACGATGAAGGCACCGGCGTCGACAAGAGCCACAAAGTCTGGCAGACCTTCACCGACAACCGCCAGCTGCGTGCGCTGAATGTCGACGCCAACGCCGTGCGTGTGTTGTACAGCTTTGGGGCCGGCGCCGTGCATTGGGAAACCACCTACCGCATGACAACGGACGGCACGGTGCAGGTGAAAGCAGACTTCACTCCACTGCGCGACGACTTGCCCGATCCGCTGCGCCTGGGCCTGCGCTTTGACAGCGACCCGTCGCTGGACAAAGTCAGCTGGTACGGCCGCGGTCCACAGGAAAACTACGCGGACCGCTACACCGGCGCCGCGCTGGGGCTCTATTCCGGCAAGGTCGCTGACCAGTACCACGCCTACATGCGTCCGCAGGAAAGTGGCAACAAGACCGGCGTGCGCTGGATCTCGCTGACGGGCGCCAATGCGGGCCTGAAGGTAACCGGCGCGCAAGCGCTGTCCGTGAACGCGCTGGCCTTCCCCTATGAAGACCTGTATCTGCGTCCACGCGGCACGTGGAAGACTTCCGACGTCGTCCCGCGCGGCGACGGCACGCTGCTGATTGATCTGGCGCAGACCGGAGTCGGAGGCGACACCGGATGGAGCCTGGACGGACGCCCGCTGGTGAAGTACCGCATCAAATTGCAACCAGCTTCGTACAGCTTTACGATCAAGGCAGCTGAATGAAGCGATTGCTGTGTGCTCTGGTGTTCGCATTCACTGCGTGCGCCGGAGCGGCTGAATACCGCAACCCGGTGCTGCATGCCGACTACTCCGATCCGGACGCGATTCGTGTAGGCCAGACCTACTACATGACCGCGTCCAGTTTCAACAGCGCGCCGGGGCTGCCGCTGCTGGAATCGCGCGACATGGCGCACTGGGAGCTGGTCGGCCACGCGCTGCCGCAGCTAGTGCCACTGGAGATGTTCGAAAAGCCCCAGCACGGCAAAGGCGTGTGGGCGCCGGCGCTGCGCCACCATGACGGGAAGTTCTGGATCTTCTATCCCGACCCGGACCAGGGCATCTTCGTCACCACAGCCACGAACTTCCGCGGTCCCTGGTCCGCTCCGCATCTGCTCCTGCCGGGCAAAGGCATCATCGATCCCGCGCCCCTGTGGGATGACGACGGCAATGCCTACCTGATTCACGCCTGGGCCAGGAGCCGTGCCGGCATCAACAATATCCTGACCCTGCGCAGCATGGCGCCGGACGCCAGCCGCCTGCTCGACGATCAGGGCAAGACGATCATCGACGGCGGCGCCTATACCGGCTACCACACGCTGGAAGGCCCTAAATTGTACAAGGCGCGCGGCTACTATTACGTGTTCGCGCCGGTCGGCGGGGTGGAATATGGCTGGCAGTCCGTGTTCCGCTCGCGCAGCATCGAAGGGCCGTATGAGGCGCGTATCGTGATGGCGCAAGGCAGCAGCAACACCAATGGCCCGCACCAGGGCGCGTGGGTGAAGACGCAGGAAGGCAGCGACTGGTTCTATCACTTCCAGCACAAGGGGGCATACGGACGCATCGTCCATCTGCAGCCGATGCGCTGGCAGGACGATTGGCCCGTGATCGGCGAAGCGAATCCCGGCAACATCACCGGCCAGCCGGTACAAAGCTACGAGCAGCCGGTCCCCGGCAAGCTCGCGGTGGTGGCTCCGCCCACCAGTGACGACTTCTCGCAGCCTGCGCTTGGCCTGCAATGGCAGTGGAACGCCAACTGGAAGCCGGATTGGTATTCGCTCACCGCGCGCAGGGGTTATCTACGTCTGTACGGCCAGCAGCCGGACAATCTCTGGAATCTGCCATCAATGCTGCTGCAAAAGCTTCCCGCCGAGCGCTTCACCACCACGACGCGCGTCGATCTGCGCGGGCTGGCCGATGGCGCCAGCGCAGGCCTGGTCATGTATGGCATGGACTACGCCTGGCTCGGCGTGCGCCGCAAGGACGGTACAAACACGCTGGTGTTGGCCAGCTGCCTTGGCGCGATGACAGGTTGCGAAGAAAAGACGCAGGCCAGCGCACCCCTGTCGGCGGCCACGCTCAGCCTGCGTATGAAAGTGGAAGAGGGCGGCCGCACGCAATTTTCGTATAGCGCCGACGGCAAGCGTTTCACGCCGATTGGCGCGCCATTCATCGCCGCCGCCGGCCGCTGGGTTGGYGCCCGTATAGGCCTGTTCAGCATAGGGCCAGGTTACCTCGACGTCGCCGACTTCAACGTGAGGCGGATAAATGATCCGCCCACCTCAGGCTTCGTAGGGCGGATCATTGATCCGCCGGCCTCAGGCGCCGACTAAAGCCAGAAAGCCTTTACTGGCGGGGACGGTGACGACCGCCAGCAAGGTTTGCAAGGTAATCAGCGACGCCATTAGCCGTGCGTCGCCGCCCATCTGCCGCGCCATGATGTAAGCATTGGGCGCCGTCGGCAGAGCGCAATAAAAGCAAGCCGCCAGCGCGACGGGCGCGGAGACCGCAAACATCAGGCACACCTTGGCCGCAATCAGCGGCAATGCCAGCAGCTTGACGGCCGAGGTGAAGCCCAGCGCCACCGGACGCAGACCTTCACGCGAAAACACCAGGCCACTGCCGACGCAGATCAGGCCCAGCGCCAGTGCCGATTTGCCGAGGATATCCAGCGTGTTGGAGAGCGGCGCCGGCAGTGCGAGGCCGGTCAGGCTGGCCGCAACGCCCGCCATGGTCGACAGAATGATGGGATTGGACGCTAGCGTCTTCACTACTTTGATCGGATCAGGCTTGCTGCCGCTCCACCACGACAGCGCCAGGATGGACATCACGTTCACCACCGGCAGACAGAAGGCCAGCGCCAGCATCACCAGCGACGCCGTCTGCGGCGGGAAAAACATCGACGACACGGCAATGCCGAAATAGCTGTTTGGCCGCATCGATCCCTGCACGATGGACGAACGGGCGGCGCCCGGCAAGCCGCGCGAAAACAGCATGGCGACCAGCGTGAAGGCAACCACGATAAAGGTCGGCAGCAGCGTCGCCAGGGCCAGCTCGCCGACCATGCTGCCGTGGAAGTCCAGCCGCGAAGTTCCCATGAACAGCAGGGAAGGGAAGGCGATGAAGTACGAGAACTTCTCCACGTTGGGGAAGAACTCGTCCGGCAGCCAGCGGAACTGGCGAATCGCTACGCCGAGCAGAATGACCAGAAAAACAGGAATAATCGAAGCAAGCATTTATCAGTCAGCCGAAATGCCGGACGGACCAATGCGGCGCGCGTTCGGCGTATTGGAAATACGGATGCGAATCAGATGACGGTCCGGGTCCGTGTACACCGCACGTCCATGCAGCGTGTGGTGGTTGTCGGCCCACAGCAGCGTATCGTCCGGCAGATGGCGCTGGAAGCGCGGCGCATCGCGTTCGACGATTTCATTCACCAGCTCCACCGCATCCACCAGTTCAGGGCTGCTCAGATCCGGGCGCGTTGCGAGTCCCTTCATGATGGAATCGTAACGCC